>JAAYPT010000013.1 GCA_012519695.1 Clostridiales bacterium
CATTCTTAGGAAGTAAGACCCCTTGAAGAGTACAAGGTAGATAGGGCAGAGGTGGAAGTGCAGTAATGCATGGAGCTGACTGTTACTAATCGGTCGAGGGCTTGACCTAGAGAACTTAGGGAAATCGGATAATTTCTGTGTGAACTTTTTAAGGTATATAAAACATTATTCCTCGATAGCTCAGTCGGTAGAGCACGCGGCTGTTAACCGCGCTGTCGTAGGTTCAAGTCCTACTCGGGGAGTTTTTTTATTATCAAAGAATAGTTAAATACTTAAGATTAGGCTCCTTGGTCAAGCGGTTAAGACATCGCCCTTTCACGGCGGTAACACGGGTTCGATTCCCGTAGGAGTCATTTTCTGATATATTGCATATAATATCAGTAAATGGTATAATTTTATAAAATATGGCGCCGTAGCCAAGTGGTAAGGCAGAGGTCTGCAACACCTTCATCACCAGTTCAAATCTGGTCGGCGCCTTTTAAAGATTTCAGAAGAATTTCTGAAATCTTTTTTCTTATATTATAGAATATTTAGAAAATACCATGCTGTATTAAAGATAGAAAAGATAGAAGGGAATGTATCTAAATGAAAAACTGTGTACTTATTACAGGGGGAACAAGTGGAATTGGATATGCTTTAGCACAAAAATTTGCAAAAGAACATTATGAAGTTTTGATAGTGGCATCTAATAAAGAACGATTAGTACAAACAAAGAAGAATTTGGAACAGGCATATGGAACAGCGGTACATATATATCAGCAGGATCTTTCCAAAATAGGAGCAGCAGAAGAACTGTATAAAAAAATAAAACAAGAAAACATAGAAATAGATATTTTAGTAAATAATGCAGGATATGGAGCAATAGGAGCAACGGAGTCTATAGATAAAGAAAAAGACAGGGGCTTGATGGTATTAAATATGATCACGCTTACAGAGTTATGTAAGTTTTTTTTAGAGGATATGTATAAGAGAAAAAGGGGAAAAATACTGAATGTGGCATCTACAGGAGCATTTCAACCAGGTCCGTATACAGCGACGTATTATGCAAGTAAGTCTTATGTTTTAAGTTATAGTAGGGCAATTAGGAGAGAAGCTGCAAAATATAATGTACAAGTATGTACATTATGCCCTGGAACTACAAATACGGAGTTTTTTCATAAGACAGGGAAAAAAACACCAAAGGGTGCCATGAACCCAGATAAAGTGGCGGTATATGCATACAATAAGTTAATGAAAAATAAGGAAATAATCATTCCGGGAATTCTAAATCGAGTACTTAGAGTGATTCCTATAAGAATAAAAATATTTTTTGTGGAATTGATAAAAAAGTAATAGAAAAAAGTGTATTAAATCCTATACAAGGTTTGACGAATGCAAAAAAAAGGTATAGCATGATAAAAATGAAAGGAAGTAGGAAAATGAAGTATTTAAGACAATTTTTTATTATTATGTTGATATCGTTATTGGGAGAAGCTTTAAAGTGGCTGATTCCGTTGCCAATTCCGGCAAGTATTTATGGGTTGGTACTAATGTTACTTGCATTATGTACAGGAGTTATTACGGTGGATAAGGTAGAGGAAGCCAGTACTTTTTTAATAGAAATTATGCCAGTCATGTTTATTCCAGCATCGGTAGGACTACTTGATAGCTGGGGAGCATTAAAAGATATTATTTTGCCAATAGGTGCAATTATTGTTATTACTACGATTGTAGTTATGGGATTGACCGGAAAAATAACACAGGGAATTATACGAATGGAAAAGAGGAAAAAGAATGAATAATTTAGCTCAGGAATCTATATTTTTTGGAATGGCAATCAGTCTTTTGGGGTATGAAATAGGACTTATTATAAAGAGAAAGTTTAAGATGGCTATTTTTAATCCTCTTTTAATAGCGGTAGTAATAGTAATTTTATTTTTAGCAGTATTTCATGTGGATTATGAAACTTATAACAGTAGCGCAAAGTACTTGAGTTATTTGTTGACACCATCAACGGTTTGTCTGGCGGTTCCTTTATATCAACAGCTTCATTTATTAAGAAAAAATGCGAAGGCAGTAATTTTAGGAATAACCAGTGGAGTAATTATCAGCCTTACCAGCGTGTTACTATTAAGTAAGTTATTTGGCTTGAACCATCAGCAGTATGTGACCATGCTCCCAAAATCAATTACAACAGCAATTGGTATGGGAGTATCAGAAGAAATGGGAGGAATTGTCACCATTACAGTAGCATCTATTATTATTACCGGAATTCTTGGAAATATGATGGCAGAATTAATCTGTAAAATATTTCGTATTACCGAGCCGGTTGCAAAGGGAATTGCAATAGGGACATCGGCACATGCCGTTGGAACAGCAAAGGCGATAGAAATGGGAGAAATAGAAGGAGCTATGAGCGGTCTTGCGATTGCGGTGGCAGGTCTTTTAACCGTAATAATGGCATCGTTTTATGCAAATTTAATGTAATGAGAAATAAAATATAATTTGCAATCTCTTTAGGCAGTGTTATAATAAAGATAATAAAAACAGACAGGAGTGGGGTTTATGATTATTACAATCGGAAGAGAATTTGGAAGCTATGGACATGTAATTGGGAAGAAGCTTGCAGAAAAATTGGGAATTAAATATTATGATAAGGAATCTATGGCAATAGAGGCAAAAAAATCAAGTCAGTACGAAGAATTAAAAGCATTTTATGAAGAGGAACCGGTAAGTAGTTTGTTATATGTTATAGCATTGGACAGCGGTTCTGGAAGACATGGAGAGGTTCCGTTTCAATTTATTCGCCAATTAGCAGCAAAGCAGGATTGTGTAATTGTTGGAAGATGTGGAAATTACATTTTAAAGGACAATCCGGATATGACAAGTGTATTTATTCATGCACCAGAGGAATATCGTATTCAAAAAACTGCTGAGAGTCGAAATCTTAGCATGGAAAAAGCAAAGAAGTTAGTAGAAAAGGAAGATCGTGCAAGAGCAGGATTCCATAAGTATTATGCAGATGAGGTATGGAATTGTAGTGATTCCTATCAGTTGACTATCGATAGCAGTGTTGTTGGGGTTGATGGAGCGGTAGAAATGATTATGGAATTTTTAGACAAAAAAGAACGTATGAAATAATAAATAAAAAGTATTACAGCCGCTGACGGGGGTAACGTCGGCGGCTGTAAGCATGTAAAGGGAGATAATTATAAAAAACAGAAATAAAAAATTTCCATAATTATAATAACGTTATATTCAAAAAAAATGAATATAAAATTTCTTGGAAATATGTTGTAAATTTGAGAACTCCATTTTAGTATATTGTGAGACTACTTTTTCAAGTATAAAATAAAGGTCAGATGTAAAGGAGAGGGAAAAAAAGGAGGATTTTACACTATGAAATGGACACGCAAATGTGCGAAGAGAGCTATGGGGCTGCTAACGGCTGCGGTAATGTTGTTCTCTTTTGTGCTGTCTGGGGGAACAACAATGACTGCGAAAGCAGACGGAGGGGAATATAAGGGTGCAACAGTGAGTGCAAGTGGTGTTACTTTTTATTATTATGATACTACGAACACACACACAAAGGTTTATATGAAGGGAAGCTGGGATGGAAGCTGGGGGGCTCATATTCCATTGACAAATGATGGCAATGGTGTTTGGAGTGTAACAGTACCATTTAGCGGTGACGGAGTAACAGGTGTAGAAGCATTTTATGGCGATGGAACACCGGGAGGAGTAAGTGGTAATACAACAGTTACTTTTGAAAAAGGAACTACATATGCGTACGGATTTGAGGATAATGTAGGTGGAGAGTGGATTGGTACAGATGATAATAATCCAAAAGTTGGAGGAAATTCTGAAATTGTAGGAAGTCCCGTAATATCCGCAGACGGTGTAAAATTGTATTATTATCCGGAACATGGAACTTATCCAACAATGACTGTAAAGTATCGTGAAAAAGGAAGCAGTACAGCTTGGGCAGATGCAGCTTCTGTTACAATGAATTTGGATACTACCTATACAGCGATTTTATCAGCGACAATTGATACATCTTCTTTAACGAGTGGAAACTATGAGTATAAAATGTATAAAAATGGTACCGAAGTAGCAGATAATCTGGTAAAGGAACAAACTTTTAAAGTTTCTAATATTCCGGCAGAAGATCCAAGTGTTAAGAGTCCGGTTGTAAAAGATAATGATGTAACATTTAATTATTATGGTCCGACTGCAAATAAAGTAACTGTAAAAGGTGAAATGATAGGATGGGCAGAAAAAGCATTAACAAAAAATGAAGCAACTGGTTATTGGAGTCTTACCATTTCCGGAGTAGCAAAAGGAACCTACCAGTATGGATTTATGGTAGATAATAATTGGACAGAAGATAAGCTGAATACAGCTGAAAAAGTTGGCGATAATAATGTATTTACAATTACCAATGAATTACAGACAAAAGTAAAGAGTCCGGTAGTAAATGCATGGGGAACAACTTTTAATTATTATGCACCGGATGCAACCAGAGTTCAGTTGGCAGGAGAACTTACCGGATGGACAGAAGATACAGCAGCAGATATGATTCAGGATGCAGAAGGTTGGTGGACAATTACTATTTCTAACGCAGCAGCTGGAGATTATGGTTATAAATTTGTGGAAAATGGAGATTTTTCGAATGGATGGAAACAGGACCCATTAAATGCAAGCAGAATGCCAAGCAGCGATAACTGTAAAGTAACAGTAAAAGGAACAGAATCTGGAATTAGTCCGGTAATCGAAGGTACTAAGGTGACTTTTGTATATCCGGAAAATCCAAAAACTTCTGAAAAGGTAAGATTAGCAGGAGATTTGACAACACCTCAGTGGGGTGATAGTGAAGAAGAATTTACCTATAATACAAGTAAAAAACAATGGGAATATACCAAAACAGTAGCACCGGGAAGCTACGCATATAAATTTATAAAAAATGCAAGTGACTGGATGACAGACCCTGCAAACGAAGAAACTACAGCAGATGGAAATAGTAAATTGTTAATTGCAGGACTTACAGATACTTCAATTCAGGCAGAAAAAGGTGTAGCAACAAAGTTGCCGGAAACTGTAAAATATTATGCAGGTGATGGTACAGAACATCAGGTAAAGGTTACATATTCTTTGCCAAGTGGCGTTACAGGTATTTTTATAAGTGATGGCAATATTACAGTGGAAAAATCTTATACAGGTAAAAATATTGCAGTAACAATGAAAGCAGGAGAGTTTGAAGCAACATTAACTGTAATACCGGTAGAAGATGTTTACAATTATACGATTTATTATTTTGACAAGAATCATCAGACAACAGATTCTAGTGACTTGTGGTTGTGGGAAGTAAATGGAGCACCGGGAGCTGCTTATGATTTCACAGAAACAGAAGTATTAGAAGATGGAAGAACATGGTTAAAAGCAACAGTTTCTGCTTCTTATACAAATTTCGGAATGATTGCACGTTCTAAAGGAGAATGGAGCTGGCAGGGACCAGATGTTTACTATACCAATACAGATAAAAATAAAAATGTAACATTGTATTTGGTTGCAGATGATACAACTGCATATACAACATTGCCAAAGATTACGGAAGCGAAAGATCGTTATGCAATGATTGAGTATGTACGTTCTGCTGGTGATTATGATAATTGGTATTTGTATACATGGAACAGCGGTTTTGGAAGCGAAGTAGATATTCCACTTACCATTATTAATGGAAAACAGTACTTTAAGGTACCGATTAAAAAGAACACCAAGAGTTTATCCTTTGTTGTCCATAGAAAAGAGGGAGAAGATGCATGGGCAGAAAAAGATGGTGGAGACAACAGTCTGTCTACTCCATTAAAACAGACCGTGACAAAAGCTACTTATACTCAGGGACAAGGTATTAGTTATATTTATCCGGAAAACATGGGATATAAGTTAGATACCCAAAATGGAAGAGTAGGATTTTTCTATCGTGATGATGACCTGGTATTAGAAGGTAAATTAAATACCTTAGAAGGAAAAGTTCAGGTTGAAATTGATGGAAATACATATAATATGACCTATGATGCAGATACAGACCGTTTTGTATATTATTATAACAGTCTGACTGAGGGAGATCATTATTATCGTTTTTGTATTGATGGAAATTACCAGTTAGATGCATATAATGACAGAGTAGAAGAAAGAGCACCATTTGTAAAAGCAACAGATAATAATCTTACAAATGCTAAGGGTGCAAATGGTACTTTGGTAGAATATTCTGTTTATACTTATAAAAAGTATGCAGCATCTGCAAGTGCAGAGTTTTCACAGAAAACAGTAGATTACACACAAAACTCTGTATTAAAAGTTACAGCAAACAAAGTAGATGATATGGAAGTAAGTGCAGTAACTGCTGATATTTCTGCATTAGGTGGAAATAGTCAATTTGTAATTGATCCACAGTTAATGGCAGGAACAATTGCAGTAAATGAAAATGTAAAACCGGGAACATATACGATTCCAATCACAGTAAAGGACCAATATGAAAATGAATATACTACATCTGCAACTATTACAGTAACAGAAAAGACCGGAAATGATTTTGATTGGGATGAAGCGATTATTTATTTTATGGTAACAGACCGTTTCTATGATGGAAATACATCCAATAATATAGGTGTAGAGAAAGATAATCCATCTGGATATCATGGAGGAGACTTTGCAGGAGTAACACAGAAGTTAGATTATTTAAAAGAGTTAGGAATCAATACAATCTGGATTACTCCAATTGTAGATAATATTGATGATGCACTGACCACAGAAGTTCCAGGAATTACTTCTCATGGATATCATGGATACTGGGCAAAGGATTTTACAACATTAGATCCAACCCTTGGAACAGAAGCAGAATTCCAGACTTTAATTAGTGAGGCACACAGCCGTGGCATTAAAATTATGGTAGACGTAGTGCTGAATCATGCAGGTTATAATACAGAATCTGTTTTCGGAGATATGATTCGAAGCAGTGCAGAAACGGTATCCGGTGATGACCAGTTAGCACCGCTTTCTGGACTTCCGGACTTTGCAACGGAAAAAGCAGAAGTAAGAAATCAGTTAGTTGCATGGCAGACAGCATGGATGACAAATTATGATATTGATTACTTCCGTGTAGATACAGTAAAACATGTGGATGATACTACATGGAAAACATTTAAGAACTCTTTGACAGAGGCAAATCCGGCATTTAAGATGATTGGAGAATATTCCGGTGCAGGATATACTTTTGATGGTGGTCAGTTAAGAACAGGTCAGATGGATTCAATTCTTGACTTTGATTTTAATGATTTCGGACAGCAGTTTGTAACGGGAAGCATGAGTTCTATTGAAAAGAAGTTAGAGGAAAGAAATAAGACAATTGATAATACAGCAACTTTAGGAAACTTCTTAAGCAGTCATGACGAAGATGGATTGGTATATAAGCTGATTAATGAAAATGGAATGACAGAGAAAGAAGCACTGAACAAGATGTTAGTTGCTGCATCTTTACAGATTACGGCAAAAGGTCAGCCAGTTGTTTATTATGGGGAAGAAATTGGATTGTATGGGGCAAATAATTATCCATATCAGACCAACCGATATGATTTTGACTGGAGCAAGGTAACATCTGACAATAAAATCTTGAACCATTATAAGGGACTTTTAGCTGCAAGAAATATATACAGTGAAGTATTTGCAAAGGGTGAAAGAGTAGGTCTTGGCACAAGTGATGCAGATGGATATGTAGTGTTTGACCGTGTTTATGAGGGACGTCATGTTGTAACTGCATTAAATACTACAGATAAGGCAAAAACAATTACCTTTGATTTGAAGAAGGTAGCAGTAGATGATGTATATACGAATTTGATTACATCTGGATATGGAAACAGCAGTAAAATTGATGGAACAAAGGTGACACTGACTATTCCGGCAGCATCTGAAGGTGGCACATATATGTTTGCCTATGCAGATAACAAGCAACAGCAGCAGCAACAGCAGCAACAACAGCAACAAGAAGCAAAACTGGAAAATACCGTAATTAAAACGGGAGATGCTACGCAGGTAGCAGGATTAGTATTGATGGTGTTATCAGCAGCAGTTGTAATGGCTGAGATAGCGCGTAAAAAGAAATATTGTTAATAAAGTTTTAAGTAGTACAAGGAGAAAACAGCATGAATTTTGCAGAGATTTACCATAAGACAGAGCCGCCGTATTGTTATCCACGAAATGAAAAGGAAATGATTGTGAATATCAAGACCGGATATGACGTGGAGCGAGTATGGATTTGCTATGGAGACCCATACAGCAGTGGAATTGCGGGAGGTGTAGAAGGATGGAGTGGAACAGAAGAAGAAATTATTTACAAAAAGGACCTGAAGTATCAACGATTCTGGACAACCACAGTAATTCCGAAATATAAGAGACTGAAATATTATTTTATATTGGAGAGCAATGGAGAACGGTACTATTATTATGAAGATGGTATTATCAATGGGGAACAGCAAAAACTATCCGCAAAAATGTTTCAGTATTTTATATTTCCATGGATGAATCCTTCCGATATTGCAAAAACACCGGATTGGGTTAACCATATGGTTTGGTATCAGATTTTCCCGGACCGGTTCTGCAATGGAAATCCTGCACGAAATTCTGCACAGGTGAAGCCATGGAAGAAGGGAAGGGTAAAAAATGAGGATTTCTATGGCGGAGACCTGGAAGGAATTATTAAAAAGCTGGACTATTTGAAAGAACTGGGTGTAACGGGGATTTATCTTACACCGATATTTGAATCTCCGTCTACACATAAGTATGATACAAAAGATTATATGGAAATAGACCCGCAGTTTGGTGACAAGGAAGTCTTCGGACGTTTGGTAGAGGAAATGCATAAGCGTGATATGAAGATTATGCTGGATGGTGTATTTAATCACTGTGGAACCAGTTTTCCATTTTGGAAAGATGTGGTAGAAAAGGGACCGGATTCACCATATTTTGATTGGTTTATGGTACATAAATGGCCGTTTGATACGACTGTATGGGATACCAGAGATGGCAAGTATGATTCCTTTGCATTTGCAGCAGGAATGCCAAAACTAAATACAAACAATCCGGACGTGGTAGCATATTTTCAGAAGGTATGTAGTTATTGGGTAGAAAACTTTGATATTGATGGAATTCGATTCGATGTAGGAAATGAAGTATCTCATCAGTTTTTAAAGACAATAAGAAAGACGGTTAAAAATATAAAGCCGGATATTTATCTGTTGGGAGAAATTTGGAATGATGCATCCTTGTGGTTAGCGGGAGATGAATATGACTCTGTTATGAATTATCCATTAACCAGTAGCATTAACGACTTTTGGATTGATAAGAGTTTAACAAAGGTAGATTTTGAGCATACAATTAATCGGTGCTACACCATGTATATGCAGCAAAACAACAATGTATTGTTTAACTTGTTAGATTCCCATGATACAGATCGCCTTTTCTCCAGAACAGGAGATGAAGATGCATTTTATCAGGAATTGTGTGTGCTCTTTACTATGCCGGGAAGTCCTTGCATTTTCTATGGGACAGAAATTGCCATGGAAGGAGGACATGATCCGGATTGTCGTCGGTGCATGCCTTGGGATGAAATAGAAGCGGGAAAATATGAAGAAAGAATTGCTCAGATGAAGCAGCTTATTACACTTCGAAAAGGGCAGGATACCTTTCGTAGTCTTCACTTCCATTTTCCAAATGAAATCAATAATCCAAGGGTAATCGAATACATTAAGTTAGAGTGGGAACAGAAGTTATTTGTTTATATGAATTGTTCAAAACAGGCAGAAGAAATTCCGCAAAAAGAAGTATTATTTGCTAGGAAGTATGAGAATGGAAAGTTATTACCTGGAGGAGTTTTGATTCAGAAATAGGTAGAAAAGAACATGTATGCCAAAAGCATATGTGTTCTTTTTTCTCCCAAATAACGAGAAAAATCGAGTGCTTATATAGCATGTTTGACATAGTTTTATAAAATTTATAAAAAAACGCAGAAATCTGATATATTTCAAAAAATGCTTATATTTACCTTGAATTTAATCAAAAGTATAATGAAATCATCAGATAAAAGTCTGAAAGTAAAGAATTTATATTTTTAGGAGGAAGCAAAATGAAAAAGAAACTCGTATCATTATTATTAGTTTCTGCTATGGCATTCGGAACATTAGCTGGATGTGGTAACAGCAATGACAGCAAAAAAGCTGACACAAAAGATGCAGGGGAAAGCAAAGATGGAGAAACAAAAGATGTTTCTTTAACAGTATGGAGCCCACAGGAAGATCAGGATACTGGCTGGTTAAAACAGCAGTGTGAAGCTTTCAATGAAGCTCATCCGGAATGGAACGTTACATTTACTTATGGTGTTTGCCCAGAAGGTGAAGCAAAAGATACAGTGAAGAACGACGTTGAAGGAAGCGCAGATGTTTACATGCTTGCTAACGACAATATTCCAGATTTAGTATCTTGCAACGGATTAGCAGAAATCGGTGGAAGCTACTTAGATGATATTAAAGCAAATAACTCTGAGTCTATTGTATCTTCTGTTACATATAACGATGCTGTAGTAGCATTCCCATTTACATCTAATACATGGTTTATGTACTATGACAAGAGTGTATTCTCTGAAGATGATATTAAGAGCCTTGATACAATGTTAGAAAAAGGAAAAGTTTCCTTCCCAATTACCAACTCTTGGTATATCCAAGCTTTCTATGCAGCAAACGGATGTACTTTATTCGGTGATGGAACAAAAGAAGATGACGGAATCGACTTTGGTGGAGATAAGGGTGCAGCAGTTACAAACTACTTAGTAGATTTAGTTGCAAATCCGAACTTTGTTAACGATGCAGACGGAGCTGGAATCGCTGGTCTTCGTGATAAGAGTGTAAACGCTATCTTCTCTGGAACATGGGATGCAGATGCTGTAGAAGAAGCACTTGGTGAAAACATGGGTGTTGCAGCACTTCCTACTGTTAAAATTGATGGACAGGATCAGCAGATGAAATCCTTCATGGGATCTAAAGCAGTTGGTGTAAACCCACATGCAAAGGATATGGAAGCGGCTATGTCTCTTGCAGCATACCTTACAGGTGAAGAATCTCAGTTAGCTCATTATGAAATGAGAAACGTTCTTCCATCTAACACAAACATTGATGTTTCTGACAATGCTATCGCTGAAGCAGTTGCAGATGTTATGAAGAACACATCTATCGTACAGCCATTAGTATCTAAGATGGGTAACTACTGGAGCCCAGCAGAAAACATGGGTAAAGCAATCTTCGCTGGTGAAGTTACACATGACAATGCAGCAGATAAAACAGAAGAAATGAATACAGCAATGAACACTGATGCAGCAGCAGAATAAATAATAAGATAGTTATTGAGCGGTTCGGAGTTAATAAGAACCGAAGACTCCAGGATGCCGTAAGAACCGGCACCCTGGATGTCTTTGTTAAATGATAGGAGGCCCAAAAGTGAAAAAGGCTGAGGCAAAGAAAAAAAGAGTAAAAGAGTTTCAAGATCCTTATACAGTTACCGGAGCGTTGGTAAAAGGAAATATAATTACAAAATTGTCCCTGTTGATTATGGGTCTTGGAAATATTGCACATAAGCAAGTTATAAAGGGACTGATATATTTAGCAGTTGAAATCAGTTGGTTAGTTTATATGATTCAATATGGTTTCTACAGCATGTCCATGTTGCCATCTCTGGGGTGGAGAGAGCAGCAGAAAGTTTGGAATGACGCAAAAAGTATTTTTGAATATACAGCAGGAGATCAGTCAAGTCTGATTTTGCTATATGGTGTTGCAACTATATTTGTTACCTTCTTATTCATTATTGTATGGAGAGATTCTGTAAAGAGTGGGTATAAGGTAGAATTACTTGCTAAAGAAGGCAAGCATATTAATACATTTAAAGAAGACTTCAAGAGTTTGTTTGATAAAAATTTACATAAATTATTATTAGCAGGACCAATCATGGGGGTATTGGTATTCACAGTATTACCATTGTTATATAATATCACCATGGCTTTCACAAATTACAGTAAGATTGGTGATAAGCTGGTACTGTTTGACTGGGTAGGACTTGCAAACTTTAAGAAAATTTTAAATATTAAAGATGGTATTGGAGGACAGTTCTATTCTGTATTAGGGTGGACATTAATCTGGGCGGTATTTGCAACTGTATTGAATTATATCTTTGGTATGATTTTAGCAATCGTAATTAACCGTAAAGACACAAAGGCAAAGGGATTTTGGAGATTTTGTTTCGTTATTTCTATTGCTGTACCACAGTTCGTGTCTCTGCTGATTATGAGAACAATGTTGCAGCCGACAGGTATCGTAAATACATTGTTATTGAAATATGGTTTGATAGACAAGGCACTACCATTTTTTACAAGTGCCACATGGGCAAGAGTTACTGTTATTGTAATTAACTTATGGGTGGGTATTCCATATACCTTACTTCAGGTAACAGGTATCTTGCAGAATATTCCGGCAGAGCTTTACGAAGCAGCTAAAATTGACGGAGCAAATGCAGTGCAGACATTCTTTAAGATTACATTACCATATATGTTGTTCGTTATGACCCCATATCTGATTACACAGTTTACAGGAAATATTAATAACTTTAACGTTATCTTCCTGTTGTCAGGTGGTAATCCAACCGGTGTTGGCGATACAGCAGGTAAGACAGACCTTTTGGTTACCTGGTTGTATAAGTTAACCGTTGATAAGAGTTATTATAATTTAGGTGCAGTTATTGGTATTATGACCTTTATTGTATTGGCAATTGTTGCTTTGGTAACATATCGAAATACCACATCCTATAAAGATGAGGAGGGATTCATGTAATGAACAGTGCAAGAAAAAAAGTTACAAATGTTATTGTGCATATATTGTTAGCAATATTGGCATTTATTTGGGTGTTACCAGTATTTTGGGTAATTTTGACAAGTTTCCGTGGAGAAAAGGGATCATATGTATCAACCTTTTTTCCAAAGACTTATACATTGAACAATTATGTTAAGTTATTTACGGATACAAGTATTTTGGACTTCCCTAAGATGTTCATGAATACATTTATTATCGCAATTTTTACATGTATTATTTCAACAGTATTCGTACTGTCAGTATCTTATTGTATGTCCAGAATGCGCTTTAAGATGAGAAAACCATACATGAACATTGCCATGATTTTAGGATTATTCCCTTCTTTCATGTCTATGATTGCAGTATACTATATTTTGAAGGCATTAAATCTTGTAAACGGATCTATGATTCGTCTGGCATTGATTATTGTATTCTCTGCCGGTAGTGGTGTTGGATTCTATGTAGCAAAGGGATTCTTTGATACCATTCCAAAGGCTTTGGATGAAGCTGCAATTATTGATGGAGCTACTAAGTGGCAGACATTTACAAAAATTACAATTCCACTGAGTAAACCGATTATTGTGTATACCGTTTTGACATCCTTTATGGCACCATGGCTTGACTTTATTTTTGCAAAAGTTATCTGTCGTGCAGATGCAACTCAGTACACAGTCTCTATTGGATTGTGGAAGATGTTGGAAAAAGAGTATATTGATTCTTGGTATACCTGTTTCGCAGCAGGTGCCGTAGTAGTATCTGTTCCAATTGCTATCTTATTCCTGATTACGCAGAAATTCTATGTAGAAGGTATGAGCGGAGCAGTAAAAGGTTAATAAATTTATCCGCAGAGACGGAGAGAATATCAAGGGAGAGGCGGAAAAGTCTCTCCCATTTTGTTTAAGACAGGAGAAGTATATGAAAAGAAAAGTACAGGCATTGATTTTGACCATTTGTCTGGTAGCGGGGAGTTTCCTTACTGCTTGTTCAAAGGAAAAAAATGTAGAAGCATTAAATATTGTAGATGATAATTATCGCAATTATTACGAAATATTTGTAGGTTCCTTTTATGACAGTGACGGTAATGGAACAGGCGACCTGCAAGGAGTCATTCAAAAGTTAGATTATATTAATGATGGGGATGACAAAACAGATACAGATTTAGGCTTTAATGGAATATGGCTTATGCCGATTATGCCTTCCGATTCCTATCATAAGTATGATGTAAAAGATTATTATGATATTGATAAAAGTTATGGAACTATGGAAGATATGGAACAGTTGATTGAGGGATGTCATAAAAGAGGAATAAAATTAATTATTGATATGGTATTTAATCATACATCTGCATCACATCCGTGGTTTACAGAGGCATGTGATTACTTGAAAAGTCTGCCGGAAGGAGCAGAACCGGATGCATCACAATGTAAGTATGTAAATTATTATAATTTTGCAAAAGATAAAGGCGGAGTAAATACCTGGCATCAGGTTGGAAATAGTGAATGGTATTATGAGTGTGTATTCTGGGATCAGATGCCGGATTTGAACCTTGGAAATGAAGATGTAAGAAATGAAATTGAAAATATAGCAACATTTTGGCTGGATAAGGGAGTGGATGGATTCCGCTTGGATGCAGCAAAGGAATATTATTCCGGTGAAGTAGACAGAAATGTAGAAGTACTGTCCTGGTTTACAAATTATGTGAAAAGTGTGGATAAAGATGCCTATGTGGTAGCGGAAGTGTGGGAAAAGTCAGACACCATTGCCAAATATTATGCCAGTGGAATTACAAGTTTGTTTGATTTTCCAATGTCTCAGAGTGATGGAAGAATCGCAAAAACTGTGCGTGGAGTTGCAGACGATAAGAGCTTTACAGAAGCATTAGAAGCGTTTGACAGTAAATATCGTGCACAAAATCCAGCATATATAGATGCACCGTTTTTAAGTAATCACGATACTGCCAGAGTGGGAGCACAGTATGCATACAATGAAAATCAAATGAAATATGCAGCAGGATTATTAATGACAGAAAGTGGTAGCCCGTTTGTATATTATGGAGAAGAAATCGGAATGGCAAGCAGTGGTAAAAAGGATGAAAATAAGAGACTTGCTATGTACTGGTCTGATGATGATAAGACAGGTATTGCCAATGATCCGGTGGGGGCAGATAAAGTAAAACAGAAATTTGAACCGGTGGATAAGCAAATAGAAGATGAAAATTCTATTTATAATTATTATAAAAAGGCAATTCGGATTCGAAATACTTATCCGGAAATTGCAAGAGGAACCATACAGGCAGTAAAAGATATCAAACAGAAGAATGTATCAGCCATGACTAAAACCTGGAAAGATGATACCATTGGAATTATTTGTAATTCTTCGGAAAAAGAGGTCAAAATATCTTTAAAGGATATAGGGATGGAGAAAATGTCTGTTTGTAACTACCTTACTGTGGATGGAAGTGAAATTACATCCACAAAAGAAGAAATAAAAATGCCCGCATATTCTATTGTCTTTTTGAAATAAAGCAATTATAATGATATTATCTGTTCTTGTGGCGGCGCTTTGTAGCACCGCCAATAAGTCGTGTATAAATGACGGAAAGGTGATATCATTATGTATCATATCTTAATTGTTGATGATGAAAAAATTGAAAGAAGAGGAATTCAGTTTCTATTAAAACAAATTGATGTAGAGTGGGATATAGAAGAAGCAGCAAATGGCCGGGATGCATTGGAACGATTAAAACAAAAGCGATTTGATATTATGCTGACAGACGTAAAAATGCCGTTTATGGATGGACTTCAGCTAATTGAAGAGGCTGTAAAAGTGGACCCGGAAATGAAAACGGTAATTTTCAGTGGATATGGTGAATTTGAGTATGCCAGAAAAGCATTATCTTTTCGGGTGGTTGATTATATGCTAAAACCGGTAGAGCCGGAAGCGTTTGAAAAATTAATTAAGAAAATTATTTCTCAAATGGAAAGTCGCCAGAGAACGAAAAAAATTACAGAAAAGGGATTAAGCTATGTAAAGGAACATGCATTATATGGACTTTTAAATGGAAAATCTATAGAAGATGTAAAGAAAGAATCTGGTGAGTTAGTAGACATTCAGGAATTTGAAGAAATTAAGTGTTTGTTATTGTTAGAGTTTATGGGAGACTTTTTCAATAAAGCAGGAGTAGAGTTTAAAGATGAGATTTTACAGGTTGCCGGTGAGGATAGTTTGTATTTGAACTTAAATCCTCAGCAGTCTGTATTATTGTTGAAATATGACGATGTCAGTGACGTGAAAAATATGGCACAGTCAGTAATTAATTATATCAAAGAAACCTATCAGGAAGATTGTTTTATTGCAATTGTAAATGATATTGCAGAATCTGTGAATTTGGAAAAAGCATATAATGAAGCAGAACTGTTGATGGAAGGTCGTTTTTATCAACCAGAGCGTAAAATCTATGTTTCAGAGAGTACTGATATGACAGGAGAAGAGTCTGAACACACCAATGATGATACGTTGATGAAGCAGATAAAACAAGACATCCGTATGAAGGATATTGCCGGATTGCGGGAGCACTTTGGAAGATTATGTGACAAGTATCGCAATAAGACGGATTTTTCTCAGATATATATTAAGTTTGTGTTTTCTAATCTGTTAAAAGATATTTACAGTAGTATGCCAAAGATAGATGAGACACAGTTAAATGAAGAAATTACACAGTTATATAGTGTAACAGATTTTAAAACAATTATGGATACCGTAAATAATAATATTGACCGTTTGGAGAAGAGTTTTGGAAGCAGTCCATCTGTATTGCATCGAGAAATTGAAACGGTAAAACAGTACATTTATGAGCATTATAGTGAAGAACTCAGTGTAGATGCATTGGCACAAAGTGTATATATGGCACCAAGTTATTTAAGCCATGTGTTTAAAAAAGAAACAGGACAAAATATCAGTAAGTTTATTAAAACTTATCGTATGGAAAAGGCAAGAGAGATGTTAGAGAATACACACAACAAGATTGTGAATATTAGTTATGCTGTAGGGTATCCCAATGTATCTTATTTTTGTCAGAGTTTCCGTGAGTATTTTGGAATCAGTCCTCAAAAGTATAGGAGCCAGGGGGAAATAAATGAAGAAGATATATCGTTGGATCAAGGATCTGAAATTACGAAATAAGCTATATCTTATCTATTTAGCAGCAGGGTTGTTGCCAATGTTGATTGTAGGTATATACTGCTATCATTTTGTGAATCAGCTATTAGTAGAACGAGAGGTAAAAAATCTGCAAAATAGTTTGAATCAGGCAATGGGAGTAGTAAATAATCAATTGACAATTTATGAAAACATGTCAGATTATCTGGCATTTAATCAGGCAATTTTGCAAACAGTGTCATATCCCTATGAAGATAATTATTATGAGATGTATAATCAGTTTTCTACGGTATTTGATCCCATGGTAACATCCTTGAAGTATTTACATAATGACATTAAGCAGGTTACCATTTATGCAAGAAATGATATCGAAAGACATGATACTACACTTGCTCCCATTACGGATATAGAAAAAGAACCCTGGTTTGCGCAGCTTGCTGCCAACAATAATAAAATACTGTGGGTGATGGATAAGTCACAAAAGAAGGTATTTTGTGTAAGGAATATGCCACAGTTGCAGGGAGAATCCGGAGTTATTTATATTGAAGTAGATTATGATAAGTTGTTTGAGCCTTTTACCCAGATGTTGGATGAGAACTATGGCGTATATGTGCAGAAAAATGACAAAATGATTTTTGATTATAATGTGTTTAAGAAACCATATGATGAAATGGATTTTAGCGAGAAAAATATTACTTCGCTAAAGACGGCGAATGACTCGGAATTTATTTTTGTAGATTGTGATTCCAAAGAGGAAATCGGACTTCATGCAGGATTATATCGTCCAACTTCTCAGATTGAGACGACCATTCGTCCAATGATGAAGACAATGGTATTGATTTATGTAATCAGTATTATTGCAGCAATTATGCTATTGACACAGCTTACCAGAATCATTGTAAAAAATATCGAAAAGTTAACTCAGAATATGAAGGATGTAAAAAGAGGAAACCTGGAGGTAACGGTAGTAAGTGATTCACAGGATGAAATCGGAGAATTAATACAAGGTTTTGGAGATATGGTAGAGCGGATAAAGACCTTGATAGAAGAAGTGTACGAGGGAAAAATTTCGTTGAAAGAATATGAAATGAAGGCACTTCAGGCTCAGATTAATCCTCACTTTTTATATAATAGTCTGTCTTTAATTAACTGGAAGGCAATTGAAGCAAACGAAAAGGATATTAGTAAAATTACATTAGCCTTATCAAAATTTTATCGAACTGCGTTGAATAAAGGAAATAATGTGTTGCCATTAGAGGATGAGATTAGTAATGTAAAGTCTTATCTGGATATTCAGTTGATGATGCATGATTATGAGTTTGATGTGGAGATGGATATTGATGAGCGGATGTATTACTATGATACACCAAACCTGATTTTACAGCCATTAATTGAAAATGCCATTGACCATGGTGTGGACTTGAAAACAGAAGGCAGAGGAAAGATTATCATTCGCGGCTGGAGTGAAGGGGAAACCATGTACCTTTCTGTAGAAGATAATGGAGTGGGCATGGAAGAAGAGGTAGCTAAGACAATTATAACGCAAAAATCAAAGGGATACGGTGTCCGAAATGTAAATGAAAGAATAAAGTTAATATACGGACAGGAGTATGGTCTTGATATAAAAAGTAAAGTGGGAGAGGGAACTACAATTACGGTAAAGCTTCCAATTGTAATCAGAAAAGGAGGACTGAATCCGTGAAAAAGAAAGTAATTAGTGTGCTTTTAGTAGCTGCATTGATGACAGGATGTACTTTTTCTGCAAAAGAAGAACAGCAGGGAAAAGAAGAGCAAAATCTGGCAGAAGAATATGAAGTGGCCAGCACTACCCCCTTCGGAAAATATCCTAAGGAAGTGACCTATACCCTTGGAAAGATGACAAGTACTAATAATTCTAATCTTCCGGAGGGAGATACCTATGAAAATAACGTTTACACCAGATATCTGAAGGATATGCTTAATATACAAAATGTGGATGTATTTGAAGAAACCAGTGTTTCTTATTACGATATTGTAAATATGGCAATTGCAGAAAATAATCTTCCGGATGTGATGTTAGTTCAGGGATTAGATAACTTGCAGACCTTGGTGGAAAATGACATGATAGAAGATTTGACAGATGCCTATCAAAATTGTGCCAGTGAACGTATTAAAGATATTTATGCCAGCTATGATGAGAGTGTTTTGGGAAATGTGACATTTGATGGAAAGCTCATGGCATTGCCGGAAACCAATATTTCTGATGGTCCACAGTTATTGTGGCTACGAAAGGACTGGATGGACAAGCTGGGATTAGCAGAACCACAAACATTAGAGGATGCAGAAAATATTATTGAACAGTTTGTAACGCAAGACCCTGGTGGAAATGGAGCAGGAAATACCATTGGACTGGCATGTGAAAATGACATTTGTGGTGAGATGGGATATAACTATGAATATCACCTGGATATTTTATTTGCTAAGTATGATTCGTATCCGCAACAGTGGATGAAGGATGGGGATGGAAAGCTTTATTATGGTGGTGTGCAGCCGCAGACAAAGGAGGCACTTGCCAAAGCAAGAGAATGGTATGAGCGTGGTATTTTAGATAAGCAGTTCTTAATGCGTACTAATGATAATATTGCAGATACGATTATTGAAGGAAAATGTGGAGCATTTTTCGGACCTTGGTGGGCACCAAATAATCCATTGATGGAGGCAATGCAGGAAAATCCGGATGCAGAGTGGAAACCATATCTATTGTCTAATACAGAGGATGGAAAGACAAGATATGCACAGCAAAACGCAAGTACTCAGTATGTAGTGGTGCGAAAGGGATATGAACATCCGGAAGTAATTATGAAAACAATTAGTGTGCTGTTTGATTATGTTCGTTATACGGATATTAATAACGAAGATTTTATCCATTATTATCAATGGAATGTGGATCCCACAGCACGACCTGTTTATATCAATGTAGATTACAGTGATGCATTGAATCGTTGTTACAATGAGCTGACTTCTGCATTATCAGGAGAGAGGGATGTAGACAGTATGGAGTTGTTAGAACAGTCCTATTACCAACACTGTTTAAAATATATAGACAATCCGGAAACGGCTACGCCGGATCAGTGGGCCGCATATACCTCACGAATTACAGCGTGTGAAGTATTAGCGGGAGCCCAGACAGAAGAAGTAAAGACCTATTTTTTTGCAGAAACAGATACCATGCGTTCTATGTGGTGGAAATTAAAGGAAATGCAAAAACAGACCTATTTAGAAATTATTACAGGTGAAAAACCAATTGATTATTTTGATACTTTTGTGGAGCAATGGTATCAGACTGGTGGAGAAAAGATATTACAAGAAGTAAATGCCGGAATGTAATAACGATAAGTAAGGATAGAAAAGGAGAGAATAGTATGGAAAAGCGAGAAATGAAAAAACTTGGTGTAACTGCAAGTTTGCTGGGATTTGGATGCATGCGTTTTCCTACAACCCCAGAAGGTAAAATTGATGAGCCAAGAGCAGAAAAAATGTTGGATATGGCATATCAGGCAGGGGTAAATTACTTTGATACTGCATATCCATATCATGAAAAGGCAAGCGAACCATTTGTAGGACGAGTATTAAATAAGTATGACAGAGATACTTATTACCTGGCAACCAAATTGCCAACCTGGCTACTGGAAAAGGAAGAAGATACAGAAAGAATCTTTCGGGAACAGTTAGAGCGACTACAAAAAGATTATGTAGATTTTTATCTGATTCATGCCTTGGACAAAGAACGTTGGGAAAAAGTGAAAGAGCTAAATGTAATAGAACATTGTGAGAAGTTACAGAGGGAAGGAAAAATTAAATACCTGGGATTTTCTTTTCATGATGACTATGAAGTGTTTGAGGAAATTTTAACAAGCAGAGACTGGGATTTTTGTCAAATACAGTATAATTACATGGATACAGAAGAACAGGCAGGAGACAAGGGGTATGCATTGACGGAAAAGTTAGGAGTACCGCTTGTAATTATGGAGCCGGTTCGTGGCGGAAGTCTGGCAGGTTTTTCCGAAGACATCGAAGAGATGTTTCATAAACTAGATGCGGATAAGTCGGTTGCTTCTTATGCATTGCGCTGGGTAGCAAGTCACCCAAATGTAAAAGTAGTGTTGAGTGGAATGTCTACAGAAGAACAGGCACAGGATAACCTGAATACCTTCACACATTTTAAGCCGTTAAATGAAAAAGAGGAAAGTACCATTAATGAAGTGGTGAAAACACTACGCAGCAGGGTGAAAAATGGTTGTACCGGATGTGCTTACTGTATGCCATGTCCGGCAGGTGTGAATATTCCGAAAAACTTCCGAATCTGGAATCAGTATCATATTTACCAAAGATATGGAGTTATAAAGTATTCTTGGGAAGAGATGGAGGAAAAAGAAAGACCAGTCAACTGTATAAAGTGTGGAAAGTGTGAAACTGTCTGTCCACAGCACCTTTCCATTCGTGAAAATTTGGAACAGGTGCAAAAAGACTTGGAAGAAGCAAAAAGAAAATAAGAAAAGCAGGAGCAAAAGCAATGAAACAGGCGATAGAATTAAGGGAATTATTGAAAAAAATTGACCGTAAAGGATATCCTGCCTATAAAGAAACCCGGGGACAATACCAGTTCCCGGGTTATGTGTTAAGTATAGACCATGTACAAGGGGACCCATTTGCGGCACCTTCTAAAGTGAGCGTACAGGTGAAAGGAGCACAGGCAGGTTTTGCAAAGGAATTATATGATAAGGAGCATAAAAGAATTGCATTGCAGGATTACTTATTGCGGCAGTTTGGGAAGGAAGTAGCGGGCTTTGCATTTCAGGCGAAGGGATCGGGAAAGAGTGGCTTAATGTCGGTAAGTCGTCCGGGACAGGAAATTTTAGAACGCAGTGCATGCAGTATACAAGAAGAAAATGGTGACATTTTGCTGCGACTGGAAATTGGGTTTCCTGCAAACGGAAGAACCATTAATGCAAGAGAACTGGAGAAAATAATATTTGATTTTTTACCGGAGTGCGTAAGAAAGTCCCTATATTATAAGTCGTTGAATAAAAAACAAGTGCAGCAGGTTATGGAATTGTCACAAGACCAGCAGTATATTCGAGAAGAATTAAAAAAACGCAATCTGTGTGCCTTTGTGGCAGATGGTAGTGTTTTACCAAGAGAGTCAGGTATTTCTCAAAAGCCTATGAAAGGTGCGATAAAATTTCGGTCACCAGAGTCATTAAGAGTAAGCTTAGAATTGCCTTATTATGGAACATTAACAGGAATGGGAATACCAAATGGGATCACATTAGTTGTGGGTGGCGGTTATCACGGAAAATCTACCTTGTTAAAAGCTTTGGAAATGGGTGTTTATAATCACATTGCCGGAGATGGTCGAGAGTATGTCATAACGGATAGTTCTGCAATGAAAATTCGGGCAGAGGACGGCAGAAGTATTAAAAATACAGATGTATCTATGTTTATCAATCATTTGCCAAACGGGAAGAATACAAAACATTTTTCCACGGAAGACGCCAGCGGAAGCACCTCTCAGGCAGCAAATGTAATAGAGGCAATGGAGGCAGAAACGAAAGTATTTTTAATTGATGAAGATACCAGTGCAACTAACTTTATGATACGAGATGAGCTGATGCAGCGTGTGGTAAGCAGGAATGCGGAGCCGATTACACCGTTTATAGACCGAATTGAGGAGTTGTATAAACACTACGGTATTTCTACTATATTGGTAGCAGGAAGTTCCGGCTCTTATTTTCATAAAGCGGATGTAATTTTGCAGATGGAGCAGTATATTCCACGGGATATTACCGACTTTGCCAAACAAGAGGCGGAGAGTTTCCCAATTCCGGTGGAAAAAGTACCGAAAAGTGAACGACCATCCTTTGAACGAAAATTAGAATTCTATGTAAAAGGAAAACGTGGTGATGACAGGATAAAGGTAAAAGTGCAGGGAAAGGATGGATTTTCCTTAAACCATGAAACTGTGGATTTACGTTATTTAGAGCAGATTGCAGATGTGGAGCAGGTAACGGCTCTGGGGTATATTTTAAAATATGTAGCGATGAATATGGGAAGAGGAGAAGAAACACTTCAGGAAATCCTAGGGAAGTTAGAACAGATATTGGCGCAACGAGGATTGGCTGGAATTTGTGATGGAAATTATTTACCGTCAGGACTTGCAATGCCTAGAAAACAGGAAGTATTTGCATGTTTGAATCGATGGAGAGGGTAAGGAAAAATACCTTATAAAAAACATTTGATGCAAGAGAGAAAATTATAAAAAGGTCATTTTTGTAAGTTGACAGTATGGCATATATACCATATAATATGATTAAAGTAGAAGGGAGGAAGAAAGATAAAAAATAGATTTGATGTAGAGTTTTATACAAAAGATAATGGAGAAAAACCTGCAAAAGAATTTATTTTAAGCCTTGATAAGAAAATGCGAGCTAGAATGTTGGGAATAATCGATATACTAGAAGAAAAGGGAAACTATCTTAGAGAGCCATATAGTAAATATTTAGAAGACGGAATTTTTGAAATAAGGGTAAAAGTTGGAAATAATATATCAAGAGTATTATATTTTTTCTATTTTGAGAAAAGAATAGTTATTACAAATGGATTTATTAAGAAAACCCAAAAAACCCCAAAACAAGAAATAAAATTGGCAAAGACATATCGAAATCATTTCTTAGAAAGGATGGAACATCATGAGTGAATTTAGAGAATTTTTAAATGAACAGTTACAAGACGAAGAGTTTCAGAAAGAATGGAATGATATTCAGCCGGAAATGGATGTTATTCGGGCAATTGTGGATGCCAGAATTTCGCAGAATCTTACGCAAAAGGAGCTTGCCAAAAGGACGGGAATTAATCAGGCGGATATTAGCAAGTTAGAAAATGGAACCAGGAATCCATCATTGAAATTATTAAAACGTCTTGCTGATGGAATGGATATGGTTTTGAAAATTGAGTTTGTACCAAAAGCAAAAGTTTAAAAGGGTTAAAAAGAGGCTGTCAATGAGAAAAAAATCTCAGTGGCAGCTTTTTGAAATAATAAAAGATGCATTAAAAGTTAAAAATCCTCTTGACAGAATACTGTTTTCTGCATATAATCCATATATAACCTAGTTAATAAGTATGAAATATAGGAAATAGACAGGAGGATGCAGATGAAACAGATATTATGCTTTGGAGATTCAAATACCTATGGATTGATTCCGGGAACGAAGGACCGCTATCCTTGGGAAGTGCGTTGGACTGGAATTTTAGCAGAAGGGATAAGGGAAAAAGGTTTTCAGGTAGTGGAGGAAGGTCTTTGTGGAAGAACAACGGTCTTTGAAGATGAACTGCGGGACAATCGAAGAGGTGCGGCAGTACTTCCTATGATTTTAGAATCACATCAGCCATTGGAAAAGGTAGTTCTCATGCTTGGAACCAATGATTGCAAAACAATTTATCAGGCATCTGCGGAAGTAATTGGAAAGGGCGTAGAAAAGCTGGTTCACCAGATACAGGCGGCGGATGAAAATATTGAGATTCTTTTGGTATCTCCTATTTTGCTGGGAGAAGGTGTGGGAGAAGAAGGATATGACCCGGAATTTAATCAGGAATCCGTTGAAACTTCAAAGGGCTTAAAGGCAGTTTATGAACAGGTGGCAAAGCGCAACGGTTGTGCCTTTTTAGCTGCATCCGACTACGCCAAGGCAAGTGGCGCAGACCGTGAGCATTTAGACGAGAACGGACACAGACAGTTAGCAGAGGCAGTTTTACAAAGAATAGCGTAAAAATCTCATCAAATCGTCAATAAGTAGGAAATCTTGATTTACCGCTTGATAAAGTTTGAATAGTTTTCCCGGAGCTGTTCTAAGTATTCCGCACGTTTTACTGCATCCGGGCATTCCTCTGTCAATTTCATAATCAATAAATCAACAACCGTCATCGGGGCGACCATGGAATGATATTCATTTGGTTCACCCCGATAACTGTAAAGAAGTATATCCGCCTGGGTAATTTCCGGAGAAGCAAGAAGGTCTGTAAACAAAATGGTCTTATAGTGAACCTTTTTGGCATGACGGAGTAAAATTTGCACTTCGGATAACAGGCGGGAATAGCTGAACATAATCACCAGGTCACGACTGCCAAGGTTGGTCATAGTTTCATAGATACCGGAACCGGTGGCAATGGGAGTAAAGGTAAGCCCAAGGCGGCGACAACGATAAGTTAAAATATCTGCAAGACCAATGGCGGCATCGGTAGCGAAGAAATAAAGATGCTTTGCTGTTAAAATAGTATGTACTGCCTGGTGAAGTACCTCCGGTTCTAACTTATCCAGTGTGTGCATGATATGGTCTTCGTATTGACTTTTTATATTCTTTAGATGGCTTTCCTCGGCTTGCCAACGTTTTAAAGCAAATGAAGTTCTGGCAGAAGGGGAGGACTGCTCGGCAAGACGTACAAAATCTTTAAAGTCTTTCATATTTTGAAATCCAATTTTTTCCCAAAAGCGAGATACCGTAGAGCTGCTTAAGCCCAGGGAGTCTACAAGACTTTCTGTGGTAAGATAGGGAAGATTTCTTTGATTTTTCATCAAATGATCCATAATTTTGTAATCTGATTTAGAAAAAGAATCTTTATGTTCCTCATATAATTTTTCAAGCATTTCTTGAAACCTCCAGGTAGAAATTTTTATAATTTTGCTCATTTATGGGGCGGTGACTCTATTGGAGCCACCTAGAATAGTTACCTTTATTCTAACAAAATATCTCAAAATTGCAATAAAAATTGCAAAACAATAAAAATGAAATAAATTTACTCAAAATTTACAAAAGTATATCATTACATTTTACAAAAGAACTCTATTATCAACTCATGACTGAAACAGACGAGGAGGATTCATATGTCAGAGATTTACTTAGGTTCCACTTTGCTGTGGAATGCTTCATTGGAAGGAATATTTTCCTTTATTTACAGCAATGGGCTGGATGGAGTGGAAATGTGGGCACAACATTGGTTTGAAAGAGGATATTCCATAGAAGAATATCAAAGGTTGTCAGCACTTTACCCAGTAAAGACAGTAGTTCATAGCTGTAGTTGGGATTTGAATCCATCATCTTTGAATGAAAGTATTCGCAAGGCATCCGTTGGAGAAATTGAAAAGTCCATTGACCTGGCAGTGGAATTAAATGCCGATGAAGTTACCGTTCATCCGGGACATGCAACAGTTGCCGGAAATATGGAGGAATATTATCCGCGAATGCATCAGTCATTACAGGAAATACTGGAGTACGCGAAACAAAAAAATATAGATATTTTGCTGGAAATCATGGAAGAAATTCCAAAAGAATATGCCACTTCAGTAGGTGCTATGAAGAAAATCACACAGGAAATGGAAGATGAATTTTGTTATACGTTAGACATTGCCCACTGTGAAGGGAAAAAAGAAATTTTCACAGCGTTAGAAGAGGGAAAGCATTTTTCAAAGTTCCACATTAGTAATCGGCAGGGAAAACATCTTCATACTCCGTTGCCGGAGGGGGATTATGATTTTACAGAACTTCTTCCTATATTAGAGAAATATCAGCTCCCATTTGTAGTAGAAGGATTTGATTCAAGCAAAGAATTTTCAGTAGCCAGGAAAAATGTTAATTTTTTAAAGAATTATGGAGGAAAAAAATGAAAAAAAGTTTATTGGCAAAAGCAGTAGCGGTAGTGCTGGTAGCAGCAAGTTTGGCAGGTTGCGGAAATAGTAAGACAGACACAAATCAGGCAGATTCCGTATTGGCAGATGTATTGTTAGTTGCTGACAGCGTTACATTTGAATCTTTAAAAGAACAGGATTTAATGATGAGTTATGAGTCTCCGGAACTAAAAGGAATTCCGGAAGAATTTATTGATAAAGATCACATGTATACAGGAACAAAAGTAATTTCTACCGGTATTATCTATAACACCGATATGGTATCAGAAGCACCAAAAGGATTTGCAGAGCTGGCAAAGGATACTTTTAAGGACAATACCATTATGCCAAGTCCATTGTACTCAGGTGCAGCAGCATATAATCTTGGAGTAATGACCAGAAATGATGCATTAGGATGGGATTATTATGAAGCATTAAAAGAAAACGGAGTTACTGTTGATAAAGGAAACGGTGCAATTCAAAAATCAGTTGTAGCAGGTGAAAAAGCAGCAGGTGTAATTGTTGATTATATGGCAGTTCGTTCAAAACAGGAAGGTGCACCGGTAGAATTTGTATATCCGGAAGAAGGTTCTCCATGTGTAACAGAGCCAATTGGAATTTTAAAAGATACTAAAAATGAAGAATTAGCAAAGGCATTTGTAGATTATGTTTTATCAGATAAAGGACAGGAATTAGCAGCATCTATCGGTTACACTCCAATAAAAGAAGGCGTTAAGGCGCCGGAAGGATTAAAGAGTATCAGTGAGTTAAAGACTATGACATATGATATTTATGAGTTATATAAAGCAAGAGAAACAGATAAAGAGCAGTTTAGCTCCTTGTTCCAGTAAAAGCAGGAGAGACCCATGGAAACGTTAAAAAAAGGAAAAAAGCATGCAATTCACAGTTTATGTTATTTGTTAATCATACTGGTATTTATTGCGCCTATTGTGCGGTTGTTTCTCATGAGTCTAAAGTCAGAGGAAGGGTATAGTCTGTGGAACTATGCCCTTCTCCTGCAAGAAGATAGAACCAGAAAAGCAATTTTAAATACCATTGTGATTGCAGTAGGATCAACTGCCATTGCAGCAATATTAGGCAGCGCATTTGCATTTATTATTGCATATACCAATGTGCGAAGAAAAAGGTTACTGGAATTACTGGTGTTACTTCCATTTATTATTCCATCCTACATCATCACTCTTTCCTGGAGCAGTCTTTTTAGCCAAAAGGGAATGATTAACCAGACACTTTCAGCTATGGGACTTGGGAAGATTAACGTCTATTCCATAGCAGGTATTATTTTAGTTTTGGGATTTTGTAATGTACCTATTGTATATATGAATGTAATTCATATGTTGCGTAAAATACCAACAGATATGGAATGGGCAGCGCGGACTTGTGGTTATGGAATCGGACAGGCGATGCTTAAAATCAATTTAGTTCAGG
Organism: Clostridiales bacterium; assembly: GCA_012519695.1. Classification (GTDB taxonomy): domain Bacteria; phylum Bacillota; class Clostridia; order Lachnospirales; family Lachnospiraceae; genus Petralouisia. The sequence continues at coordinate 28,225 of JAAYPT010000013.1, forward strand.
CAATGCCGGCAATTATCAGTGGAAGTATTCTGGCATTTTTAGCAGCGATTGATAACTTTGCTGTTCCGGCATTTTTAGGAATTTCTTCGGGAATTCCGGTGTTAAGTACTTACATCTATGAAAAGTCTATTAGTTTTGGACCAAATAGCTTTTCTTTAGCGGCTACATTGTCAGTGATTTTATCGGTAATTGCAGTAGCGGGAACGTTGGTAGAAGGAATATTTGGAAAAAAGAGTTCTGGAATGGAAAGTATTAAGGAAGATTATTCTGTGCGTATTCCGTTAAGTTCAGGGAAACGAAAAGTTTTACAATACGGTGTAATTCTCTTTTTGTGTATCATTAATATTGTGCCGTTGATTTCCATGTTTACCAGCGCATTTCAAAAAAATTACGGCGTAAAAATGACCTTAGACCAATTTACCACAGATAATTTCACTGCAATCCTTCAGAATAAAGGTATATTAGATGCAATACGAAACAGTTTGATGCTTGCCTGTGGTTGTTGCATAATCTGTATTGTCATAGGAACGGCTATTGCTTATCAGAAAGTACGTCATCCGGGAAGAATGATTACTTTGGTAGAAAAGAGTGCATCTCTTACTTATGCCATTCCGGGAATTGTACTGGCATTATCTATGATTTTTCATTGGGTAGAGCCACTGCCGGGGATTCGCCCGGGAATTTATGGAACCATTAGTATTTTAATGATAGCCTATGTAACCCGCTATTTAATTTTACAAATAAAGGGAAGTGCAACAGCAATGTTGTCCATTCATCCTGCATTAGAGGAAGCTGCCGCAGCATCCGGAAGAAGTGTTTTTGCAGTGTGGGGGAAAATATTGATTCCCTTATTAATTCGACCAGTGTTGTCTAGTACCTTTATGATATTTGTTTCAGCATTAACAGAACTGACGCTGTCATCCATGCTTGCGGCGGCAGGAACCAAAACCATTGGTTTAATGATCTTTAATTTTCAGCAGGCAGGAGATTATAATCTTGCAGCAGCCATGTCAGTGGTAATTGTGGTGTTAGTGCTAACAGGATATTTTCTTATCAATCATAAAAATAGTGAATATAAAAAAGTAGAGGAACGTGTATATGAGTCTTTCAATAGAAAATGTAACCAAAAAGTTCAATCAAACATTAGCGTTGGATCATATTAATGTTTCCATTAAGGATTCAGAGTTTATTGCAATTTTAGGACCTTCCGGTTGTGGAAAAACCACATTGCTTCGTACCATTGGTGGATTTATTCAGCCCAGGAAAAAGAAAAAAATGGTGGACTATGCGTTAAAGTGTACCGGACTTACGGCATTGGAAAACAGATTGCCGGGGGAATTATCCGGTGGACAACGACAGCGAGTAGCATTGGCAAGAGCTATTGTAGGAAAGCCATCGGTGCTTCTTATGGATGAGCCGTTAAGTGCATTGGATGCAGAATTAAAAATCAGTATGCGAAAGGAAATTCAAGATATTCATAAGATGACAGGTGCGACTATTGTATATGTAACTCATGATCAGAGTGAAGCGATGGCAATGGCAGATCGAATCATTATTATGAAGGACGGAAAAATAGAGCAGATAGGAACACCCAAAGAGATATATTGTCATCCTGCAACGCGGTTTGTGTCTACCTTTGTCAGCAAATGCAATTTAATCAAAGGTAGATGGAACGGAGACTATTTCCAAGTGTTAAATGAGCCTATCCGGTACCATGACGGTGAAATCGCACCTGTATTTCATCAGGAAGGACTATATCCGGTACGACCGGAAGAAATAAGGCTGGTAACACAGGGTGAAGGTATTCCGGGTGTCATAACCAATAAACAGTATAATGGTCGGGAAATACACTATTCGGTGCAGTATGGCGAAGATAATTTTACCGTATACACAAGTGCCAATGAAGAATATGAGCCGGGACAAAATATAAAAATGGTAATAGAAAGAAGAGAAGCAGTATGAAATTATTATTTGACCTGCATAGCCACACAGTTGCCAGTGGACATGCGTATGGTACGTTAAAAGAAAATGTGGAAGAGGCAGCGGCAAAGGGATTGAAGATTTTGGGAACCTCAGACCATGCAATCAGTATGCCGGGAACGACCAATCCAATCTTTTTTACCAATTACAGAGCAATTCCAGAGGAAATTCAGGGCGTAAAAATATTAAAAGGAATTGAAGCAAATGTTATGGATTATCAGGGAACCATTGATGTGGAAGAAAAAATATATCCGGCATTGGACTATGTAATAGCAAGTCTTCATGTTCCTTGTATTAAGTCAGGAAGTAAAGAAGAGAATACCAGTGCGTTAATTGGAGCAATGAAAAATCCATATTTAAAAATTATCGGACATCCGGATGACAACCGTTATCCCTTAGATTATGATCGATTGACGGATGCAGCAAAAGAACAGGAAGTGGTATTAGAATTAAATAATTCTTCTTTTGGCCCTGCTTCCGGACGACAGAATGCATGGGAAAATGACTTGGTATTATTAGAATACTGTAAGAAAAAGGAAGTACCAATTATATTGGGAAGTGATGCGCATATTTTTTGTGATGTAGGATGTTTTGAAGGCTGTTTAAAAATATTGGAGTATTGCGATTTCCCAAAGGAATTAGTGGTCAATCGTAAGAAAAAAGGATTACTAAAAGTACTGAATCGAGTACCGGAATGGCTTCAGTAAAAAGCCGAAAATAATATATGCAATTACAAAGATTAAAGAATTATTTTATGTTTTTTCCGATACGCTCCGGCAGTCATTCCACACTGTTTCAAAAAGCATTGGGAAAAGTAACTTTGAGAAGAAAATCCGGTAAGCTGTGCAATTTCTCCAATACTGTGGTCGGTATCTGTTAGCAATTCGCAACTGGCTAAAATTCGTTTCTTTTGCAGATAGCTAATAGGAGAAATACCAAAGGTATTGGTGAAAATGTGCACAAAGTAATATTTGTTCAGGTGCGCAAGTTTTGCCAGTGCATCCAGAGAGAGGTCTTGCGCATAGTGAGCATCTATATAGTGTTTTATTTTGCTGCATTCATGATGTAGGGTTTGCGTTGGAACAAGATTATAAGAAAAGTTGTTATAGCGGCTTAGTTGTATCAGAAGAACTTCCAGCAGTTTTTGACAAGCCAGTTCATAATCAGGTTTCTTTTCTGTAATTTCTTTTAAAAGGGTAGAAAAGTAAAATAGCAAGGTTTGTGTATCGTTTTTACAGTGAAGAATCATGTATTGGGATTGCTGAGAAAAAGAGAACACAACACCATCCACACCGAGAATCACATATTCCAAAGGTTCTGTGTGAAACGAAATTTCCGTATGGGCTACATTGGGATTCACCAAAATAAGATCGTCTTTTTGGATAGGAATAGTGTCATCTTCAATGACAAATTCACCCTTTCCGTTTTTCACATAAAAAAGTTCACAAAAATGATGACTGTGCCTTAAACTGGTCCAGTCTTCTTCATATTTAGAAAAAGTAACATATAAAAGTCGAGCAGAACTACTGCCTGCGTCAGGGGAAGAAAGATGATATTTTGTATTTCCCATAAGGCTCCTTTCGAAAGAACAAACAGTTCCCTTGCCGGACGTCTTTGTGTCCAAGCGGTGTCAGTTATGACTGAGTTCATCGTAAGTATCTAAGTTTCTTATAATCCAATGATATTAATATTTTAGCAAGAAAAGAATAAAATAGCAATATATCTAAAAAACAGCGCAAGATATAAGTTGAAAAAGAACGATTTTTTCCATATGCTGAAGGTAGAAAACAATTGTGAAAAATATTTCAGAGAAGGGATATAGGAGGAGATTACTATGGGAAAAACAAAGGGACGCGTAACCATACCAACAGATGTGGATGTAATACCACAAACACTGGAAATGATGAAACGCTGGGGAGCGGATGCAGTGAGAGATTGCGATGGAACAGATTTTCCGAAGGAATTACAAGAGGTAGATGCTAAGATATATTCTACTTACTATACAACAAGAAAAGATAATGAATGGGCAAAGACAAATCCGGATGAGGTGCAGCAGATGTATTTGATGACACCGTTTTATACGGCGAAGGACACTAGCCTTGTGGTACACCTGATGAAAGGGCTGTATCCGGATATGTTAAAACCAAATAGCAGAGATGATATTACTCGTTGGTGGGAAGTGATAGATCGGACCACAGGACAGGTAGTGCCTGTAACGGAATGGCGTTATGAGGAGACAACCGGGAATGTCACCATAAAAACACAGCCTTTTCACGATTATACGGTAAGTTTTCTTGCTTATATTATTTGGGACCCGGTGCATATGTATAATGCAGTTACCAATAATTGGACGGAGGTAGAACATCAGATTACCTTTGATGTACGTCAACCAAAGACCCATGCATTTACCATGAAGCGGTTGCGAAAGTTTATAGAGGAGCATCCTTATGTAAATGTACTTCGTTTTACCACATTTTTTCATCAATTTACCTTGGTGTTTGATGAGTTTGCAAGAGAAAAATATGTGGATTGGTACGGATATTCCGCATCTGTCAGTCCTTATATCTTAGAACAATTTGAAAAAGAGGTAGGGTATCCATTTCGCCCGGAATATATTATTGATCAGGGATACTATAACGGACAGTATCGGATTTCCTCCAAGGAATATGGGAATTTTCAGGCATTCCAGCGAAGAGAAGTAGCGAAAATTGCTAAGGAAATGGTGGACATTACCCATGAATACGGTAAGGAGACCATGATGTTCTTAGGAGATCATTGGATTGGAACAGAGCCATTCATGGAAGAGTTTTCAAACATTGGATTAGATGCTGTGGTAGGAAGTGTGGGAAATGGTTCTACACTTCGACTTATTAGTGATATTGAAGGGGTGAAATATACGGAAGGGCGTTTACTGCCATACTTTTTCCCGGATACATTTTATGAAGGAGGCGACCCGGTAAAAGAGGCAAAAATAAATTGGGTAACAGCCAGACGAGCCATTTTAAGAAAACCGGTAGACCGCATTGGATATGGCGGATATTTAAAACTGGCGATTGAATTTCCCGAGTTTGTGGACTATGTAGAATCCGTGTGTGATGAGTTTCGGGAGTTATACGAGAATGTAAAAGGATGTACACCATATTGCGTAAAACGAGTCGCTGTTTTGAACTGCTGGGGGAAAATGCGTGCATGGGGTGCACACATGGTTCACCATGCCCTCTATCAGAAACAAAATTACTCTTATGCAGGTGTTATAGAAGCGTTATCTGGGGCACCGTTTGATGTAACATTTATAAGTTTTGAGGATATAAAAGCGAATCCGAATTTATTAAAGGATATAGATGTTATCTTAAACATTGGCGGTGCAGATACGGCGCACACCGGAGGAGAGTACTGGTGTGACCCACAGATTGTTACTGCCATAAAGGAATTTGTATATCGAGGTGGAGGAATCATTGGAGTAGGAGAACCAAGTGCCCATCAAGCCAATGGTCGTTATTTCCAGTTGGAAAATGTGTTTGGAGTAGAGGAAGAACGTGGCTTTACCCTGGGATATGATAAGTATAATTGGAAAAATCATGCACACTTTATTACGGAAGACTGCAAAGGCAGAATTGACTTTGGAGAAGGGCAGAAAAATATTTATGCACTGGAAGGAACTACAATTTTGGTGCAGGAAGAAAAAGAGGTGCAATTGGCGGTAAATGACTTTGGAAAAGGTCGAGCTGTGTATATCAGTGGACTTCCTTATAGCTTTGAAAATAGCAGACTGTTGTATCGAGCAGTTCTTTGGAGCAGCCATGAGGAAGAAAATCTCTACAAATGGTTTAGTACAAACTATAACGTAGAAGTGCATGCGTATATTAAAAATGGAAAGTACTGTGTAGTGAATAACACTTATGAACCTCAGAAAACCACAATTTATAAGGGAGATGGAAGCAGCTTTGAATTAGAAATGGCAGCAAATGAGATACGATGGTACCAAATAGAAATTTAATGATTGTGAAAAGAGGGATATCATGTTAAAATATGTGCAAAGCATATTTTTTCTAAGATTCCAGGCAAATTGCCATCTACTTTTCTAAAGATTCTTTATTCAGAAAATCCGTGCTTTTATTCGTGTAAAACAACAAAGCAGGAGATTCTGTAGAAGCCTCCTGCGATATAAGAAGGAGGACAATATATGAACAAAACAGAAAACTTAATACTTGAGGCACCGCAGACAGAACGGAAATATAAGGATAAATTATTTCGTTTGGTATTTCGGGAGAAAAAGGAATTGCTTAGTCTGTATAATGCAGTAAATGGAACAGACTATAACAATCCGCAGGATCTAGAGGTAAACACACTGGAAAATGCCATTTATATGAATATGAAAAATGACATTTCCTTTGTATTTGATGTGGAGTTGAATCTGTATGAGCATCAGTCTACTTATAATCCCAATATGCCGTTGCGAGATTTACTTTATATTGCCAGGCTTTTAGAGCGGATAACAACAGACCGTTCCTTATATGGCATATCAATGGTTCAGATACCAACCCCAAGGTTTGTGGTATTTTATAATGGAACGGAGGAACAACCGGAGCGACAGATTTTAAAGCTTTCGGATGCGTTTGAAAAGAAAATATCTGAACCGGAGTTAGAGCTAAAAGTATTAATGTTAAATATCAATTTAGGGAAAAATAAAGAATTATTGGAAAAGTGTGAAACATTACGAGAATATATGATTTATGTAACAAAGGTGCGGGAATATGCAGCTACAATGAGTATTGATGTGGCTGTAGAACGGGCAGTCAATGAGTGTATCAAACAGGGAATTTTGCAGGAGTTCCTGCTCAAGTATAAAGCGGAGGCGATTCAAATGAGTATTTTCGAATATGATGAAGAACGGGAAATGCAGTTAATAAAAGAATCTATGCGGCAGGTGTATTCAAAAGAAGGTCGAGAGGAAGGACGTAAACAGGGGTTAGAAGAAGGTCGAAAAGAAGGTCGAAAGGAAGGTCGAAAGGAAGGTCGAAAAGAAGGTCGTGTAGAGGGAATTCAGATTTTTATTTTAGACAATCTGGAAGAGAAAATTCCACCAAAACGTATTTTGGAAAAACTTCAAAAACGATTTCATTTAAATCAGGAACAGGCAGAAATGTATTTTGAAAAATATTCGAAAGAGTCAAACATGTAACTTAGAATAACCGGAATGAGAATTGTTGACAAATCAGTAAAAATATACTAACATAACAGGTGTTATGATGAAAAACAAAGAAAAGACAGTAGAAAAGATAAAGCAGGCGGCAGTGGAGGAGTTTTTGGAAAAGGGATATACCAAAGCAAGCCTTAGAACCATCTGCAAAGCAGCCGGAGTTACCACCGGGGCAATGTATTTTTCTTTTGAAAGCAAGGAAGCTTTATTTCGAGCCATTCTTGAACCTCTTATTGTGCAATACGAGGAACTGTTAGAAAAATACATGAAAATAGAGCTGAAAGATCCTGAGAAGGGTGCCAGGTTGGATGTGCTTATGATGCAGTTCATATTAGAACATAAAAAGGAAACCATTATTATTATGGAAAAGGCACAGGGAAGTTGTTACGAGAGTTATCGAAGAAATGTAGAAAGAATGATGGAACGGTCTTTTCAGGTATATTATAAGAGTAGATTGGAAACGCCACCAAATGAAGATTTAATAAAAATACTGGCAAAAATCAGGCTGGATAGTTGCCTGGAGATTATTAAAGGAAATTATGACATGGAATATAGTTTGTATTTAGCGGAGAAAATTGGTATTTATGCCAATGGTGGAACCGAAAAATTATTACAGAATTTAAAAGAGTTTCATAGCAATTAGCTATGGAGCTCTTTTTTATATAACATAACAAAAAGTAACAACTGTTATGATGAAAAGGAAGGAGAACATCATGGAGGAAAAAGAAAAACTTACAGTAAAGGGAGTGCCGGAAACAATGCTTCAGACACTGTATGCAAGGGCGAAGGAATCTCAGAAAAAAGAACATTATATTTATGATCCTAAGGCGGTTGAGATTGTATCTCAGTTAGAATATGATTTTTCTAAGGCAGATAAAGATGGAACAATGAGCTCTGGAGTTATTGCAAGAACAATCGTGTTGGATAAAATGGTTGGAGAATTTCTGAATAAATTCCCAGATGCAATTGTAGTAAATATTGCATGTGGTATGGATACAAGATGTTATCGAATGCAGGGAAAATTTTCACGGTGGTACAATATTGATTTACCAGAGACAATTAATATTCGAAAACGATTTTTAGAGGAAAACGGTCCGGTTTATCAGATAGCAAAGTCCGCCATGGATGCCTCCTATACAAGTGAAATTGAATATAAGGGAGAGCCGGTATTAGTTATAATTGAAGGCCTTACCATGTATCTAAGTGAAACAGAGGTAAAACAGATATTTGACATTATCAATAAAAAATTTCATAAAGCAACCGTGTTTGTAGAGACGATGTCTCCGTTTGTGGTATGTCATGTTACAGAAAAATCCATTGAAGGAAGTCAGGCAAAGTTTACCTGGGGAGTAAAAAATGGAAGTGAGTTTCAAAAACTTATACCACAGTTTGCTAATAAAAAAGATGTCAGTCTGGTAGAAGGAATGAAGGTATTTATTCCAGTCTATAAAGCGATAGGAAAGATTCCATTTATTCGAAATATATCAAATAAAATTCTTGTAATGGGAAAAATATGAAACGTTAAAGAAGAGAAAAAACTAATAGTTATAAATTACGCAAGATTTCGTTGACAGAACGTTATAAAAGGGTAAAATAGAAGTCATAAAGGGAGAGCACAAAACAACCGTACAGGTAGAAAGGTGGAGTGAGTATGGAACTTTTAGTGAGTGGCGTATTGCTAAGTGTGATTGCGGTAGTATATGCGATTTTCTGGCGCAAGGTTGGCAGTAACATTGGAAGCGGATACGGTAAGAATTACATGAAAGAAAAATGGGGAATTGAGGAAGACAAGTAAGAAATAGAAGTGCAGCCCAAAGCCAAGAAAAAAATGGCTTTGGGCTGTATTTTGTGTGCATATATTATGTTTCAGCTTCTGCATTTTTTAAATGTTCTAAATATATTTTTCGTATGCTTTCGCATTCTCCTAATCCCTTAATATGACAGATAACTTCATATCCGGCAGCTTCAAACCGTGATTTCCAGGAGTCCTCCTTATCACCTGCCATATCATTATTAGCATGGTCTCCGGCAACCAATAAAAACGGTGCCAAGTGGACACGTTTTGGATGAACACGACCTACCTGACGAATCAATACATCCAGGTCAGGATAAGCCTCTACGGTTCCCATAAAAGCATGTGTATATCCCATATCCTTTAATGTATAATCTAAAGCAGCATAAACGGAGTTTACATAATGTGTTGTACCATGTCCCATAAATACTAATGCGTCTTCTTGCGGAATGTCTGCAAACTCCTTCATTACCGCATCTAATACCAGGTGGTTATCTTCGGTAGAGGTAAGAAGAGGAGTGCCAAAGCGAACCGTCAATTCCTCTGAAGCCATAGATAAAATAGTTTCTTTCATGGCATCGTTTTCTAATCCGTTAATTAAATGGGTAGGTTGTACAATTAAGTCTGTAATTCCGTCTGCCCAAATTTGTGTCATTGCTTCCTCAATAGTAGGAATGTGAATATGGTCACGTTTCTGTAAAATATGAATGATTACTTTGCTGGTCCATGCCTGATAAATGGTGTAGTCAGGGAAAGCATTCATAACATCAGCCACCATTTTGTCTATTGTTTTTTCTTTGCTTTCTATATAGCTTGTACCAAAGCTTACCAAAAGGATTGCTTTTTGTTGATTCATATGATTACCTGCCTCTTTGTTGATATCAGCACAAGTATAGCAGAGTGACAAAGACACGTCAAATATGATATACTCAAAAAAATGGGAGGTGGATGAATTGAGAAGAGCTATCGCACTTTGCGGAGGAGGAACGAAGGGAGCCTATGAGTTGGGAGTATGGCAGGCACTCAAGGAATTAGATATTGATTATCAGATTGTAACGGGAACATCCATAGGTTCGATTATTGGGGCATTGATGACTACGAGAGATTATGAAAAAGCCTGTGAACTTTGGGGAAATATCCGCATGGAAGATGTTATGAAGGATGGAGTTAATCTTACGACCACCATAGAAGGCATGTATAATCAAAGAGAGCAAATTCGTCCTTTTTTGAAAAAATATGTAAAAAATAAAGGAGCAGATATTTCTCCTTTTATAGAATTTATAGATGGAATGATTGATGAGGAAAAAGTGCGTCAATCAGATATTGATTTTGGATTAGTAACAGTTCAGGTAAGCAATTTAAGGTCATTAGAACTTACTAAGGAAGAAATCCCACAGGGAAAATTGAAGGACTTTATTATGGCATCTGCTTCTATTTTTCCGGTATTTCCAATGCATAAAATCGATGGAGAAACATATTTAGATGGCTGTTATTATGACAATTTACCGATAGATTTGGCGTTAAAAATGGGAGCAGATGAAGTCATTGCAATTGATTTACACACCAATCCAAGTCATCCTAATTATGTAAACAAACCATATGTAACCTATATAAAACCAAGTCGTTCGCTGGGAACGATGTTGAACTTTGAACGTCAGATTATCGATGATAATATTCAGCTTGGATATTATGATGCAATGAAAGAATTTGGCTGTATGATGGGAAAACAGTATCAGTTTTACGGAGAAGATTATACAGAGTATCAGGAGATAATACAGAACTTTGTAAGTCGTGTGGCAAGAACGGAATCCTATCTTACCGAAGGGACATTCAGTCGTTTTGTAAAGCCGGGAGACAGTAAAAAACTTTGCGGAAATATAGAAGATCATATCCGAAAAACAGAAAATGCGTATACCAGAGAAGATTATTTTACCGGAGCAGCAGAAATCTGTGGTGAAATTTTTAACATTCAACAAAATAAGGTATGGCATCTAAAAGAATTTATTGGGGAAGTTTTGGAAAAACTAGAAGAAAAAGAAGCATATCCCGATATTGATGTATTTGATGGAAAGTCGGGAATGGAAATCACTTCCAGGATGGCAGAATTAAAAATAAGAGAAAACAGTGATTATATTACAGGTTGTATTTATTACGGATATAAAGCAGGAAAAATAGATTTAACAGAACAATTGGGACTATTAACCTTTTTACCTTATGAATTGGCAGCGGCACTATTTTTGCTGGCAGTGGATTAGGAGTGACAGAAAAAGGGCATGCGCATATAGTATAGAGATAGAAAAAATGGGAGAATCGTTGTGGATTATAAACAGGAATCTTTATACGGAGCGTGGGACGCAAGTCACAATAAAATGCCTTTTTATATGGCATATCCAATTCAGACCGTTTATATGGAAGAATTAGAGTATGCCAGAGATATGCAGAAGCTAAAGGATATGTATCCAAAGGAGGTTCGTGAGATTCAGGAACTGGTAGAAGATGAATGTGACAAAATGGAGTATGATGGCAGTCTTATGTTTGACGAGACACCGGATCAACTGATGTTGCGTCAGATTACAGACCGAATTTATGATGCAGTCTCCGGAAAAAGCATGAATATTCGGGATTTTGAAAGTGAGCAATATGAAGAGACGATGCAGGCAGAGGAGCTTCCGCTAGAGGGAAGTATGGTAGAAGAACGAGGTCAGAAAATAAACCTGCAAAGACCGGGGAGACCACCACACAGACCAGGGATGCGTCCACCAAGAGACAGAGGATTGGAAGATTTGATACAGGTTTTGTTGTTTAATGAAATGCATCAGCGCAGATGTCGCCATAAACGTTGCCGCAGATGGTGGTAAAATCCCCATGATTGTGATATACTTTTCAACTGATAGAAGAAACAGGAAAAACCATTAAATATAGAAAGGTTTCAAATGGAAGAATTACAAGAACTTTTATATAAATATCTAAATCAGAGCCTTGTACAGATGATTATCAGTAACCCAAGGAACCGGGAGAATGCTGGAAAAATCCACCTTCGACCGGTTCTGGTGAAGGATGAACTGGTATTTCAGGCAAGCGAATATAAGGAGAAAAAGGTTTATCATAAGAACTTAACCAAAGAAGAAGCAGTAGAACAGGTATTACAGTGGATGGAACTGTATCGCCAGTTAGAAGTTACGGCGCAGTGTGGACAGGCTACGGTTCTTATTAGCAAAAAAGGAAAAGTAACCATAAAGGAAAAAAAGGACTGTACCTGTGCAAAGCAGATAGATTTGTCTCACAATCGGAAAAAGAAGTATATTTTAGAACCGGAGAAAAAAGTTGAATTTCTGGTGGATTTGGGTGTGCAGACCAAAGAAGGAAAAATCGTACATGCCAAGTATGATAAGTTTCGCCAAATTAATCGTTTTCTGGAATTTATCGAAGATATTTTACCGGAGTTACCCAAAGACCGTGAAGTTACGATTCTGGACTTTGGATGCGGGAAATCTTATCTGACTTTTGCAATGTATCATTATTTAAAAGAATTAAAGGGATATCCGGTACGGATTATTGGGCTGGATTTGAAGGCAGATGTGATTGCACATTGCAATGAACTGGCAGAAAAATACGGTTATGACGGACTTCGCTTTTTTGTAGGTGACATTGCACAGTATGACGGTGTAGATGCGGTAGACATGGTAGTTACTTTGCATGCCTGTGATACAGCTACGGATTATGCCTTGGACAAGGCTGTGAAATGGGGAGCAAAGGTGATTTTATCCGTACCTTGTTGCCAGCATGAGTTGAATAGACAGATGCAAAATGAGCTATTACAACCAGTGTTGAAATATGGTCTGATAAAGGAGCGAATGGCGGCATTACTTACTGATGCTCTTCGTGCAGAGATATTAGAAAGTAAAGGTTATCAGGTACAGATATTGGAATTTATTGATATGGAACATACTCCGAAGAATATATTGATTCGTGGAGTGAAAAAGGGCGGGAAAAAAGATGCAGCAGCCTATCGAAAGGTAATGGAATTTTTTGACGTGTCTCCTACACTAGAAATTTTGCAGAATGGAAAGGACGAATAGCATGCGTAAGGGTGTGATAAAAGGAATTGTACTAGTTGCAGTTTTTATTGTAACAATGGTGATAACCAGTATTTTAACTCACCAAAATAACATAGATCTTACTACGAAAATGTCGGAGCCGACCTTGCCGGTAATATCATTAGAAGAAAACGAAACCAAAATCGATGAATTGTACGGATATACCAAGGAAATGGACGGTACAGGAGTCAGAGATGCCATTGCACCGTTGGGGGAAGATTTAACATTACCAATTGATATAAAAACGTATCAGAGTCAGGTAGAAGCTATTTCCTATCAGGTGCGCACTATCGACATGGAACGGTTGATTCAGGAAGATAAAATCGAAAGTTTTTCACAAAAAGATGGAGTAGTGAGCGAGAAGCTTCAGTTTGAAAATATATTAGAAGAAGACAAAGAGTATATGTTGATTCTCACATTACAGTGTGATGGAAAAGAAGTTTACTATTATACCAGAATTATTCGGGAAAGTGGATATCATGTACAAGAGGCAGTAGATTTTGTCTTAGATTTTCACGAAAAAACCTTTGATAAGCAGCAGGCAAATAGTCTCGCAACGTACTTAGAACCCAACACACAGGAAGATAATACTTCCCTTCAAAAAGTAACCATTCATTCTAGTTTGAACCAGGTGTCATGGGCAGATTTTACCGGAGAGCGTGTGGAAAAACCGATACCATCTATTAAGGAAATCGGAACATCCTATAATACCATCGTGCTGAATTATGTACTAATGGCTGCCGGTGAAAACGGAGAAGTGGAGTATTATAATGTAGAAGAGTATTATCGGGTACGTTATGGAAATAATCGAATGTACCTGTTGAATTATGAGCGAACAATGAATGAGATTTTCCGGGGAGAAAGTGACAGAGTTACTGCAAATGGAATTTCTCTTGGAATTCGTTCCAAAGATGTGGAATATAAGGCAAATGAAAAAGGAAGTGTCATAGCCTTCGTGCAGGAAGGGGAATTATGGAGTTATAGCAGTGATGACAATCGTCTTTCCAAAGTATATAGTTTCCGTGGTGCAGAAGGAATTGATGACAGAGAAAATAATCCACAGCATGATATAAAAATTATTAAGATAGACGAAACCGGAAGTATGGATTTTGTAGTGTATGGTTATATGAATCGAGGAAATCACGAAGGAAATACCGGAATTGCAGTTTATCATTATGATGGAGTGGGAAATACCACAGAGGAAGAATTATTTATTCCATCAGATAAGTCCTATGAGATGTTAAAGGCAGAATGGGGAGATATTTTCTACGTTAGTGACGGAAATGTATTTTATCTGTTAGCCGGTGACAGTCTTTATAGCATCAATCTGTATACCAGAGAGAGTAAAAAAGTGTTAGAGCATTTAGAGGGAGGACGATATGCAGTATCTGAAACAGGACGATATATTGCATGGCAGGATTCAGATACCCTTTATAATGCAACAACGATTAAAGTTATGGATTTAGAAGGAGAAGAAATCCGTGAGGTTCAAGCGGGTGAGGGCGAATATCTGCAACCGATAGGATTTGTCCAGAATGACTTTATATACGGAGCGGCAAGACAGGGAGATGTTGTAGTGGATAGCGCAGGAAATACCCAGTTCCCAATGTGTCGCGTTCAGATATTGGATGAAAAGGGAGAAGTTGTAAAAGATTATGCCAAAGACGGTTATTATATAACAAAGGCCTATGTAGAGGATGAGACCATATATCTGAATCGTGTATATCAAAATGGAGCAGGTGCAATCCCGGCAGAGCAGGATACCATTAAAAATCAACAGTTAGAGGCAGAACGAAATATTACCGTGGACACCTCTCAATTAGAACAGAAGCAGACAATTGTTGAATTTACCTTTGCGGGAGATAGAGAAGAATTGACAGAAGCACCCCAGATTGTAGTACCAAAGGAGATTTTGGTAAAAGAAGATCGAAGTGTAACGCTAAATACAGATGCCAAACAGGAAATTTACTATGTATATAGTGCAGGAAAGATTGTAAAAGCCACCCCGTTTGTGGCAGAGGCGGTAACTACAGCAGATAGTAATATGGGCGTAGTTATTGGGGATAAACAAAAATATATTTGGCGAAGAGGAAGAAAAACATCACAGCCAGTAGTAGGTGATGTAACTATAGACGAAAGTCAGACAGGTGCCAATTCTACCGCAAGGTGTCTGACAGCAATTCTTCAGACCGAAGGTATCAGTATGGATGTGGAAGGGCTTTTGACCCAGGGAGAGACACCAAAACAGATATTGACGGAAGCATTAAGTGATGATAAAGTCATTGATTTGACAGGTTGTAATGTGGAACAGGTGCTATATTATGTAAACCTAAAAACACCTGTATATGCAGTTGTAAATAACGAGGCGATGTTAATCGTGGGATATGACGAACATAATACCATTTTATATAATCCGGATAGTAATACAACCTATAAAATGGGGCTTCAGGATAGCAATGCCATGTTCGAGGCAGCAGGAAATGTTTTCCTGGGGTATCTGAAGTAGCCTCTAAAGTTTTTTGCACTTATTACCGAAATAGTAGTTATGAAATAACGTAACGATGAGTATAGAGGATAATGGAGTGCGGAACATGAGAGTAGATAACAGTAATTTAATAGAAATTACCAAATCAAATAGTAGTGTAGAGATAAAAGGGAATGTTTCCGTTCAGACGCAGCAGACCACAACTCAGCAGATTGATAAGACAACTGGTGAGGTGCGGTCTGTACAGCAGACGACCGTAGACAAGCCCTTTTTTGCTGGAGATTCAGAGTCCGAATTGGACAAAATTCGTCAGGATGCAGAGAATATGGAGGTAAAACTCTATAAAAAACGTATGGAAACGGTGACCAATACTGCATCAGCAGATGATTGTGCGAAAATGGATGAGGATGGTTCTCCATTAAACAGTACCGAAGTAAAAACGGTAGTAACAGAAATGGATAAGATAAAAATGCAGCTTGCTAAAGCCGGAGTAGATATTAGCATTTTTGGTGATGATTTAAGCATGGATCAGTTGGCAGAAATGTTAGGCAGTACGGGAATGGCATACCAGATGGAACAGACCATTACTGCGGCAGATTTACCGGCTACCGAGGAAAACATTTCGGATTGTCAGGAGACTTTGAAGCAGGCAGCAGACCTAACCGATTGTAACGAACAGACTGTAAAGTATATGGTAGAAAATGAACTTTCTCCTACCGTAGAAAATTTGTATAAAGCACAGCATAGTACAACTTCATCTGCAACGGTACCAATGCAGCAGACAGCGGAAACCGGTGCAAAACAAGAAAGTGTAGTAGATGAAAACTTCCAAAAGCAGATTGAACAGGTAGTAAAAGAAGCAGGACTGGAAGTAAACGATACCACATTAGGTTATAGCCAGTGGATGCTGGATAATAATATTCCGTTGACAGCAGAAAATCTTAAGTATGCGGCAGATTTATTTGAAATGGAGTTTCCGCTGGATGTAGCAACTGTTATGGACGGAATGATGACAGCTATTTCTGAGGGAAATCGTCCAAAAGATGCGGTAGTGGTAGAGGGATACAGCTTAGAAGACCGGGCAGAGCAGACTGCCGATATCGTAGAAAACGTTACGGATGCAGATATATGGACCGTGGTAGAAAAGGGACAGCAAGTAACCGTAGAAAATCTTGCGGCAGCCCATAACAGTAATACAGCCGCACAAAGTGGTGATGAGACAGATAGTAGAAAAGAGACGCAGAGTGCAGAAGTTCCGGCATATGCACAGGAAGATATAAAGTATATTACTGCACGCCGCCAGTTAGAAGAAATTCGTCTCATGATGACAACGGAGGCAAATTATGCCTTACTGAAAAAGGGAATCAGCATAGAAACAAAGCCATTAGAGGACTTGGTAGAGCAATTAAAAAATTTAGAGAATGATTATTATAAAAATCTGTTAAGCAATAATGGAATTGAACCAACCAAGGAAAATACCAAACTTTTCGCAGAGACGGTAGGAAAAGCGGAAGAATTAAAGAGTGTACCGGCATATGTATTAGGAACAGATAACGTAGAAAATCATACCGTTAATACCTTGCATGAAACAGGAACTCAATTAAAAAATGAGTTCCAAAAGGCCGGAGAAGCGTATGAGACTTTGATGACTGCTCCAAGGGCAGATATGGGAGATTCTATTCAAAAAGCATTCCCAAATGTAGATGATATTTTAAAAGACCTTGGAATGGAAACTACAGAGGCAAATCAAAGAGCAGTAAGAATACTGGCATATAATCAGTTGGATATTACAGCAGATTCCATTACGCAAATGAAAGCGGCAGACCAGAAGGTACAGGTATTATTCCAAAATCTTTCTCCATCCGTAGTAATGGAAATGATTCGTGAAGGTGTAAATCCATTGGAAATGGATATTAGTCAGTTAAATGCAAAGGCAGAAGAAATTAAAAATCAAATAGATGCAGGCGGCGAAGAAAAATTCAGTAAGTATCTTTGGAAAATGGAGCAAAAAAACGAAATTACTTCGGAAGAAAGGGATAGTTACATCGGAATTTACCGTTTATTAAATCAGATTGATAAAACAGATGGAGCAGTAATAGGAGCAGTATTAAATCAGGGAGCAGAGCTTAGCATGAAGAATCTGCTTACTGCGGTAAGAACCAATCGAAGCCATGGCGTGAATACATCGGTAGATGATAATTTTGGAGCAACAGAAACGGTAAAGACACCGGATTTAAGTATTTCACAGCAGATAGAGGCAGCATATCAGACCGATTGTGCCAAGGAAGCATTTGCAAGAATGACGCCGGAAGGTATGGAACAGGCACAGCAGCAAGGGGCAGTAGACGAAATGACGCCGGAAGAATTGCTGTGGCAACTGAAAAATACCAAAGTGGATCAGGAATCAGAGGAAGCATACTATCAACAGCAGTTACAGGAATTTGCACAGGCAAGAGGTGCAGAAGAACAAGTATTAAAATTACTGACCGGATATGATATGCCGGTAACGGCGTATAATGTACTGGCAGCAAACCAGATGCTTCATAATCGAAACGGTATGTTTAAGACCTTGTTTGAACATAGCAACGAGGAAGAAACCGATATTGATTTAGAAGAAGTAAAGCAGGGGATTTTAGAGGACTTTGCAGAAGCGGTAAAAACACCGGAAGATATGGCAAAGGCACAGAAAAAACTTGCAGATGTAGCTGAAAACGTAATGAAAACAATGGCACAGGCTACAGATGTACAAAGCTTCGATATTCGAGACTTAAAGATTATGCGTCAGGAAATTGAACTGGGAAATAAAATGGCAAAAGAAGAAAATTATGCAATCCCCGTTCTTGTAGCAGACGAATATACCAATATACAGTTAAAGATTGTACGGGGAACAGAAAAGCGAGGAAGATTAGATGTTATCTTTGACTCACCGAAACTTGGAAAAGTAGCAGCAAGATTTCAGGTGCAGGGAGAAAAGGTAAAGGGCTATATTGCTTCGGATTCTGAAGATACCATAGAAAATCTGAAAGAACAGCAAGAACAGTTATCTGAAAAACTCAGTATGGAAGGAACCTTATATCCAAACTTGGATTTGATTCAAAGTGATAACTTGGATTTAACACAGTTTTCTCTGGATAATCGAACCTATGGGGATATTAGTGACCAGCCGGAAGAAGAATATCAGGTACAGACCAAGGTGCTGTATGGTATGGCAAAAGAATTTATTGGTGCAGTAAAACAACTGGGAATAGAAGAGTAAAGGAACTTAATTGCCGAAACAAGGAAGAAACGGCTTAATATTTCAGGCAGGGACGCCGATATACAAACCATAAGAGAGGTGCACAATATGAAAATTAATCACAATATGTCGGCAGTTATTGCCAATAAACAATTATTAAGAACGGAGAATGGATTGACTTCTTCTTTAGAGCGTTTGTCTTCTGGATTGCGTATTAATCATGCATCCGATGATGCGGCTGGAATGGCAATCGCAAGCAAAATGAATGCGCAGATTAAAGGATTGAATCAGGCATCCAGAAATGCATCAGATGGTGTATCCGTATTGGATACTGCAGATGGTGCATTAAACGAAGTAGCAAGCATGTTACAAAGAATGCGTGAATTATCTGTACAGGCAGCAAATGAGACCAACACAGAGACAGATTTAAAAGCCATTCAGGCAGAAATCACATCTCTTACAGATGAAATAGACCGTGTTTCCAAGGATACAGAATATAATACCATGAATCTGTTAGACGGAACACAGGATACCAGAGTATATCCAAGTGTAAGAGGAATTGAGCGTATTGATATTTCAGATAATGTGGAAAAAGGTGTTTACAATATTACAGTAAATGCACCGGCAGAACATGCGGTAGGTGAAGGAAATACTGCGGCAGCTACTACAACAGTAACAGCAGCTCAGGAAGGTAAAGTTGTAATCAACGGTGTAGAAGTAGAAATTAATGAAGGTGATACGTTTACACAGGTATACGAGAAACTTCGTGCCGGAGCAGAAACCGGAAATGTAAATCTTTTGGTAGTGGCAGATACTACGGCAACAGGCGGAACAGCTGAAAATGCAGGATATGTACCAACAGATGTAGCAGCAGGTGGAATATTGGTATTTGTTTCCAAACAATATGGTTCAGCAGCAGAATTAAATATAAGTTGTGAAAATACAGCATTAGCAGCATACCTTGGAATTCCGGCCAATGGTTATACAGAACATGGTGCAGATGCAGATGTGTCATTTGCAGCAGGTGATAATGGATTCACCACACAGGCAACTATGACAACAGAAGGAACACATGTAAAAGTAACAGATCGAAGCGGATTTGAAATGAACTTTGAAGTAATGCCAGACGTAGCCGGAGATGTATCACTGGAAGTTACAGATATCGGAACAATGACACTTCAGATTGGAGCAAATGAAAATCAGACAATGGATGTGCGTATTCCGGAAATTTCTTCTAAGAGCCTTTACATTGATCAAGTAGATGTAAGAACTGTAAATGGTGCCGGTAGAGCAATTACAAGTTTTGATAATGCAATTGGTAAGGTAAGTGAAGCACGTTCTAGAATCGGTGCATACCAGAATCGTTTGGATTCTGCTGTAAATAGTCTGGAAGGAACAGAAGAGAATATGACAGCGGCTCTTTCCCGTATTGAAGATGTGGATATGGCAGAAGAAATGTCTGAATATACAAAATATAATGTATTATCTCAGGCAGCAACCTCTGTACTTGCGCAGGCAAATGATATTCCACAGCAGGTACTCCAGTTATTACAGTAGGGGGCTTAAAGTATGAAGGATGAAAAGAAACAGGAGTTTACCCGAAGGCTTAGTTGCTGTAATCGTGGGGAAATGATTATTATTATTTACGATATCCTGTTTTCCTATCTGGAAGAGGCACAGGAAGCACAGAAAGTAGGAAATTATGAAGGATTTAAGGATTCTGTGCATAAGGCTCAGCAGGTAGTACGAAGATTGATGGGAACATTGGATTTTACCTATCCGGTATCAAAGGATCTTCATGCACTTTATCGTTTTATAAATGAATTATTGGCACTTGCTATTGTAAAAAATACGGAACAAAATATTATAGATGCTAAGAAGGTTTTGAAGAATCTATATGATGGATTCTGGGAAGCGGCACAACACGATACATCAGAACCATTAATGCAGCATACACAACAGGTAGTTGCAGGGATGACCTATCAAAAGGGAACATTGACAGAAACCCTTCAAGGTTCAGAGAGTAGCAGAGGGTTCTTAGCATAAAAAATAAAAATGGAGTTATTACATTCTGATATCAGTGATGTATAACTCCATTTTTTCATATAACATCGCAAAGTCAAGCTTTTTGCAGAGAAAAATTTTCTTCCGTAGAATTACAATTTTCGGGATTAAGCTGTTTCACCCGGGTAAGTAAAAATTTATATCGCATCTGCAAGGCATTTACCTGATAAATGCAACAGTCTATCATATCCGGGTCCATGGCATTTTGAAAATCATCATAAGCAAGTGCCAAATCATATCTGGCTTTTTCCAGGTCATCTAAAAGTAGAGTGTAAGCAGTGGTATCAGATAACTGCTTTTTCGAACTCTGAAACATATGAATCCCATTCCTTTCATAATAGCGCTTAAAAGTTTCTTTTATAAAGTATAAGCAGAAAATGGGAAGTCTATACAAAAAGTCATAAATTTTTCCAAAATGTATATATTTTAGAAAAAGAAGATAGCAGGAAAACAAGAAATGGAACAAGAATACGGAATGATAGCAATTGCCGGAATTTGTCTGGTGGTACTTCTTATGGGAATGATGAAGAAAAAGGCGAAGGTGGCAGCGGTTTTTTTGAGTCGCGCGGCAGTGGGGGTGGTAGGTATTAGTGTTGTAAATCAGATGCTGGAAACCCAAGGGATTGCCATAGCGGTTGGAATAAATCCAGTCAGTGCTTTGACAATCGGAACCCTTGGTATCAGCGGGTTTGCGTTGTTATATGGGATTATGTTGTATGGTTCTTTGTAAGAACAGTTTAAAAATTAAATATAATTCCACAGACAGCCGCAATGGCAATATAAACAACGGGATGAGCCTTGATTTTTTTTACTCCAATAAAGAGTAAAATAGCAAGAATAATTCCCTTGACATCAAAGATAGATAGTATGTTATTCGTTTCGTTGAATAAGTTTAGATGTAAAAGTGCAACGGTAGCAACAGAGCACATAGCAACAGCAATTAATGCACTAGATGCAGGACGTAAGCCGTACAGTACATTTTGCACGATTTTAGAATCTTTAAAGCTATTCAAGAAATGAGCAATGATGATAATAATAATAATAGATGGTGCAACTAATCCCAGAGTTGCAATAATACTACCAGAAATTCCTGCAGTGATATTGCCGGTATAGGTTGCCATATTAACGCCAAGCGGGCCTGGAGTACATTCTGATATGGCAATAAGATTACTTAGATCTTTGGTAGTAAACCAATCAGTTTTTTTGCATAAATCTTGTAAAAAAGGAAGCGTAGCCAGTCCACCTCCAATACTAAAGAGACCAATTTTAAAATATTCCCAAAAAAGTCTTAAATATATCATCGTATATCCTCCTTTTGTTTTTCTAAAGTATTTTTTGCAATTTTAGTTTTAATAGTACAGATAATGACTCCGAGTATACCAGAAAAAATAATTAAGTATGCAGAAGAAATGTTTGTAAATAAAGAGATACAAAAAACTAAAAGAAAAATAAGAATACTACATTTATCTTTTAGGGATTTTTTTCCAAGCTTAATTACGGCATCTAATATTAAAACAAAGACACAAACGGTAATTCCGGCGAGAGCATGTTGCACGGCAGCATATTCAGCAAAGTGTTGTACAAACATAGCAATAATAGTGATAATAATCCAAGAAGGAAATACAACACCTATAGTAGCAAAGATTCCGCCTAGGATACCGGCCATTTTATAACCTACAAAAGTGGCAGTGTTAATGGCAATGACTCCGGGAGTACATTGACCAATCGCATAATAATCCATAAGCTCTTCTTCTGTTACCCAGTGTTTATCTTCTACAAGTTCTCGTTGAAGCATAGGAAGCATTGCATATCCGCCTCCAAAAGTAAGTCCGCCGATTCTGGCGAAAGATGTGAATAAGTTTAATAGTAGTTTCATAGACACACACTCCTCTTTTTTATGATTACGAAGTATATCATGAGGGAGAAAAAAAGAAAAATACTATAAAAATATAAAAAATATACATAAAAAGTATGGAGGATAAAAAGACTATATAAAATAAATATAGGAAATATATAGAAAAAATATTAGACAAAATAAAAAGAACTGTGATGTTCTGTGTTCAACGATTTAGGCGTACGAAGATGTAGCAATACATTTTCTGCGTCTTTTTTATTGGTAATAAAATAAGCGGAAAGAAAAGAGGAGGACACTATTATGAAAAGACGAAGCAAATTAATTGCAGCAATTCTTATTTCTACATTAACCGTTGGAAGTTTTGTGGGGTGTGGTAGCAGTTCGGAAAAATCTAATCCGGGGGCTACAAGTTCAGGAGAGAGTACAGCCCTTGAAGGAAAAAATGTTTTAAGTGGGGATGAATCATCTGCCGCAAATGAAAGTGTCACAAATAAAAGAGAGTATAAAAAGGAAATTCATGTGGCAATCAGTGCACCACCAAGCAATTTAGATGCAATGGTAAATGCAGCATTTTTAACAAGGCAGTTAGTTGGTGGAGGACAGGTGTATGAACAGTTAGTAACATTAGATGGAGATTATAATCCACAGATGGAACTAGCAGAATCATATGAGGTTAGTGAGGATAATAAAATTTGGACATATAAATTGAGACAAGGAGTGAAATTTCATGATGGTAGCGAGATGACAGCAGAAGATGTGGTAGCATCTATAAACCGTTGGATTGATAAGGTTGCAGTAGCAAAGGCATTATTTGGAGATGCCAGATTTGAAGTTGTAGATGATTATACAGTAAGGGTTGAATTGGTAGAAGGTTCTAGTGCTGTAAATACAATTTTGGCAGCAACGTCACCATCTTGTGTAATTACAACAAAAGAGGCAATTGATACAGTAAAAGATGATGTATTAACAGAATATATAGGTACGGGTCCTTATAAATTTTCTGAATGGGCAACAGACCAGTATATTAAATTTGAAAAATTTGATGATTATGTGCCATATGAAGAAGAAGGAACCTTTAGTGGATGGTGGGGACACAAAACAGCATATATTGATACAATTTATTATGATATTGTAAAAGATAATTCTACACGAGTAGCCGGATTACAGACAGGACAGTATGATATGTTGTATGTTCCGTGTCCATTGGATAATTTTGAACAGTTAAAGGATACATCTGGAACCACTTTAATTCAGGAAAATCGTGGAAACTTTATTATGATTTATAATAAAAAAGGTGAGGCTGCTTCCAATAAAGTATTGCGTCAGGCAATCAATAAGGCATTAGATTATGATGAAGTTATGACAGCGGCTTTTGTTGATTCGAAGTATTATACAATTACACCGAGTGTTATGTACAATGAAAAAAGTAGTTATTATACAGAAGCCGGAACAGAAGCATTTAATCTAAATGATCCGGAAGGTGCAAAGAAAATGTTAGAAGAAAGTGGATATGATTTTTCGACACCAATTAAGCTTTTAACACCTACGGATTATCCAGAATACTATAATGCTACATTGGATATAGCCAATCAGTTAGAAAAAATTGGACTTACAGTAGAATTAGAATCTATGGATTGGGCATCTTGTCTTTCGGCGAAAGCAGAGGAGAGTGGTTGGGATGCATATGTAAGTACACAGAGTGAAGTAGCAGTACCAGCAGCATTACCATATCTTTCGGGTGCAAAAGCTTTTGGCTTTCCGGATGATGAAACAGTAATTTCCTTACAGCATGATGGATTATTTGCAGCAGATGAAGATACCGCAAAGGCTAAATGGGAAGAGTTGCAGACATATTGTTTAACGGACTATGTTCCATTTACTTCTTTTGGACCATGGAAATCATATAGTGCAATAGCAGGAGATTATGACATGTCTTTTATGCAGGGTGGAATTATGTGGAATGCAAAGTTTTATGAAGAATAAATTTATTACGAAGGAGGAAGTCCATATGGGATATAAAGGAATGAATCCATTTGATTATACTTATACATCCAGACGTAATATTACTTATGGAAAACAGGGAATGGTTGCGGCGAGTCAGCCACAAGCAAGCCAAGCAGGATTAGAAATTTTAAAAAAGGGTGGAAATGCAGTCGATGCGGCAATTGCAATGGCAATTGCCCTAACGGTAGTAGAACCAACATCAAATGGTGTAGGTGGAGATGCATTTGCACTGATTTGGACAAAAGATGGACTGAAGGGATTAAATGCCAGCGGTCCGGCGGGATCATTAGCAGATGCAGAAAAGATGAAGAGTGAAAACTACACTAAGATGCCAGAATATGGAATAAAAACAGTAACGGTTCCGGGAGCACCATCTGCATGGGTTACACTTTCTAAAACGTATGGAAAATTACCATTTAAGGAGTTATTTAAGCCAGCAATCTCTTTGGCAGAAGAAGGTTATGTTGTTTCGCCGATGGTTTCAGAAATGTGGGAATACGAATTTAATGTACACAATAAACAACATAGAGAACAACCCGAATATAAAGCATGGTTTGACACATATATGCCAATGGGAAGAGCGATGAGAGCAGGTGAAGTTTTTAAAAACCCAGATTTAGGAAAAACACTAAGAGAATTGGCGGATACGGAATGTGAGAGTTTTTATCGAGGTGCAATTGCAGGAAAAATAATAGATTTCTGCGCAAAATATGATGGTTTTCTTACAAAGGAGGATTTGGCAACTTATTATCCAGAGTGGGTAGAACCCATAAGTATAAATTATCGAGGTTATGATGTGTGGGAAATTCCACCTAATGGACATGGAATTGTAGCACTTATGGCGTTAAATATGTTAAAAGGATATGATTTAAAAGAAAAGGAAAATGTGGATACTTACCACAAGTCCATAGAAGCACTAAAACTTGCTTATACAGATGGAAAAAAATATGTGACAGACATTCGACATATGTCCGTTAAAGTCGAAGATTTATTAAGTGATGAATATGCAAATAAGAGAAGAGACTTAATTAACAAAGAAGCCCTAATGCCAGAGGCTGGAAATCCTAAGAAAGGTGGAACAGTTTATTTGTGTGCAGCTGATGGAGATGGAAATATGGTTTCTTATATTCAGAGTAATTATTGGAAATTCGGTTCAGGGTTAGTGATACCGGGAACATCAATTGCTTTACATAATCGAGGAAGAGAATTTTCGCTAAATAAGGAAGATGATAATTATCTGTTACCAGGGAAAAAACCGTATCATACAATTATTCCGGGATTTTTAACAAAGGACGGAAAACCTGTGGGACCATTTGGGGTTATGGGAGGATATATGCAACCACAAGGGCATGTACAGGTTGTTGAAAATATGATTGATTTTCATATGAATCCACAACAAGCCTTGGATGCACCAAGATGGCAGTGGATTGGAGGAAAGAAGATATTAGTAGAATATAATTTTCCTATTGAGACTTATCAAAAATTGCAGGAAATGGGACATGAAATAAAGTATTCTAATAGTATAGGTTCTTTTGGCAGAGGACAGATTATTATTCGACAAGAAGATGGAATACTTGTTGGAGGAACAGAGCCAAGAACAGATGGGGCAGTGTTAGGATATTGATTGTAATTATATAAAGGAATATAAGATGAATAAAATATAGGATAACCTAAGGTGGATTTTGGGTTAATAAAAAGACGTACAAAGATGTAGCAATACATTTTCTGCGTCTTTTTTATAAGCAATAAAAAGAAAAGAGGAGGAATCACATTATGAAAAAACGAAACAAATTACTTGCAGTAGTTCTTATTTCTGTACTAACGGTTGGAAGTATTGTGGGCTGCGGTGGGAGTTCAAAGTCATCTGGTTCAAGTACAACAGGTGCGGGAGGAGATGCAAGCCTAAAGGGAGAAAATATTTTAAGTGGGGATGAGTCATCTGCTGCTAATAACAGTGTTGCGGATGAAAGAGAATCTAAAAAAGAGGTTCATATTGCAATTAATGCACAACCGGCAACATTGGATATTATGGTAAATCCTAATTTCCTTGCAAGACAGATTATGGGAGCTGGTTCCGTATACGAGCAGTTGGTTACATTGGATGCTGACTATAAACCACAGCTTGAATTAGCAGAGTCTTACGATACAAGTGAGGATATGACAACTTGGACATATCATCTTCGTAAAGGTGTAAAATTCCATGATGGTTCTGAAATGCTTGCGGAAGACGTAGCAGCATCCGTAAATCGTTGGATTGAGAGTGTGCCTGTTGCAAAGGCAGCATGTGGAGATGCCAGATTCCAAGTAGTGGATGACTATACGGTATCTATTACATTAGCAGAACCATGTTCACAGATGAATATGTTGATTGCTGGTTCTTCTCCGTCTTGTATTATCACGACAAAAGAAGCTATATATTCTGTAAAAGATGGTACATTAACAGAATATATAGGTACTGGTCCCTATAAGATGGTAGAATGGGCAACAGATCAGTATATTAAATTAGAGAAATTTGATGATTATCAGCCATACGGTACAGAAGGTGAATTTAGCGGATGGGGTGGATATAAGACAGCATATATTGATACTGCTTATTATGATATTGTTTCTGATGATTCCACTAGAATTGCAGGAGTTCAATCCGGTCAGTATGATATGTTGTATGTTCCGTGTCCATTGGATAACTTTGACCAGCTTGCAGCAAGTGCAGACACTACCCTTATCAAAGAGGATAGAGGTAATTTCTTGATTGTTTATAATAAAAAGGGTGAAGCAACTGGAAATAAGGTAATGCGTCAGGCAATTAATAAGTTGTTAAATTATGATGAGGTTATGACAGCTGCATTTGTAGATCCGAAATTCTATACCCTTACACCAAGTATTATGTTCAATGAAAAGAGTATGTATTATACAGAAGCTGGAAAAGAAGATTTCTATCAGAATGACCCAGAGGGTGCAATCAAGCTTTTAGAGGATAATGGAGTTGATATTTCTACACCAATTAAAGTTTTAACACCAACCAATTATACAGAGTATTATAATGCAGAGCTTGCAATTAGTAATCAGTTAGAAGAGGCTGGATTGAATCCGGAATTAGTATCTATGGATTGGGCATCCTGCTATTCTACAATGCAGTCAGAAGATGGATGGGATATCTTTGTATATACTGTAGCAGATAGTATTCTGCCACCACTTCTCCAGTATTTGTCTGGTCCGGCAGCGCATGGATTCCCAGAAGATGAAACAGTACAGGCATTGCAGCATGACATTTTGTTCGCGCCGGATGATGAAACTGCAACGGCAAAATGGAATGAATTGCAGGAGTATATGTGGACGGATTATGTACCGGTTACATCTTTTGGTGCATGGCAGTCATACAGTGCAGTTGCAGGAGATTATGATATGTCCTTTATGCAGGGTGGAATTTTGTGGAATGCAAAATTTTATGAATAGAAAGTAACATACAATACTGTTGATGTTACGTATTGTAAGAGACTGGAAAGTTAATTTCCGGTCTCTTGTGTATCTATAAGATTTTCATATAGAAAAAGAAACAACTATATAATTCGAATATATGAAATATATGAAAAAGGTATTAGGCATTTGTTAAGCGGTGTGCTATACTTGGTTCAACAATTTAAAGGAGGATTTGTGTATGAAGAAGATTACAATGTTTATTAGACCAGAGAAATTAGAGTATGTAAAAAAGATTTTAATTGACAAGTATCAGTGTGGAGGAATGACGGTTTCGAATGTCATGGGATGTGGTAACCAAAAAGGTTATAATGAGGAATTTAAAAATATCCGTACCAATGTAAATTTACTTCCGAAGTTAAAGGTAGAGGTATATTCCTTGGATGAAAAAGTAGAAGGAATTATTGATGAAGTTTGTGAATCGCTTTCCACGGGTATGGCAGGAGACGGAAAGATTTATGTTTCAGATGTTTCTTATGGAGTTCGTATCAGAACCAAAGAAAGAGTCGGAGAAGACAGCTAAGGGAAAAAGTAATAAGAGATGTAAAATATTAAGCGTACAAAGGTGTATGAAACCATTGTTACGCTATTTTTTTACGAAAAATTACTGAGGAGGAAAGAAGATGAAAAAATATATCTTAAAAAGATTATTGTCTCTGATTCCGGTATTGTTCGTTGTGTCGGTTGTTGTATTTTCAGTTATTCATTTAACACCGGGAGATCCGGTTCAGATGATGTTAGGTGATACAGCAACACCGGAAATGATTGAGGAAATGAGAGAACAGATGGGATTAAATGATCCGATTATCCTACAGTATGTACACTGGATTGGCGGTCTTTTCCAAGGCGATTTCGGAGATTCTTATTTTATAGATGAACCAATGTCACAGATTATTGTAGAGCATATTGGACCAAGTTTTGCACTTACGCTCTATGCAATGATTATTGCAACTGTAATTGCTATTGTTTTTGGTGTACTTGCGGCAAAGAAACGTGGAAGCGTGGCAGATAACATAATTGGAACGGGTTCAATGATAGGTATTTCATTACCAAGTTTCTTGACGGGATTGTTTTTAATGTTAGTGTTTTCTGTAAAAATGCAATGGTTTCCGGTTGCAGGATATACAAAACCGGCAGATGGATTTCTAGAATGTATTCGTTCATTGACACTTCCGGCGATTGCGTTAGGATTGCAACAGGCTGCAGTTATGACTCGAATGACACGTTCTTCTGTACTTGAAATCTTAAATTCTGATTATATCAAGATGGCGAAGTCAAAGGGAGTAAAAGAATCTGTATTGGTATATAAACATGCACTTAGAAATGCACTGCTTCCTATCATTACTTTGATTGGAACGGGATTTACAGAACTTATGGCAGGAACTACGGTTGTAGAGAATGTATTTGGAATTCCGGGAATGGGACTTTTGGTAGTAAATTCTGTTAGTAGACGTGATTATGAGGTTGTTCAGATTACCGTTTTGGTAGTGGCAGTTATCAATGTTATAGCAATGTTGCTTGTGGATTTGGTTTATGCAAAAGTTGACCCACGTGTAAAAGTGAAATAGGAGGTGACTGAGGTATGGGAAAAAACGAAGCCAGTATGAATAATATAGCCAGAGAGTTAAGAAAAGAGCAGGCCGCAGTCAAGAGAAAAAAGTTCTTAAAAAATAAAATGGCAGTCGTTGGACTGATAATTACGATTATCGCGATTTTAATTGGTATTTTGGCACCGTTAATAGCTAATCATGACCCATTAGAAATGGATCCTATTAATCGATTGAAAGGCCCAACGGGTGAATTTTTCTTTGGAACGGATAAATTAGGCAGAGATTTGTTTAGTCGTGTTGTATATGGAACACGTTATGCAATGTTGATAGGTGTTTCTGTTGCAGCAATTACAGCGGTTTTAGGATTGATTATCGGATTGTATGCAAGTTACTACAAAGTGTTGGATAGTATTTTGATGCGTATTTGTGATGGATTAAAGGCAATTCCTACCACGTTGTTGGCATTGGCATTAATGGCTGCATTAGGTGCAAGTTTAAAAAATGTGTTTATCAGCTTAGTGATAGTATATACACCAAGTATTGCGAGACTTGCCCGTTCACAGGCATTGTTGATAAAAGAACAGACTTATATAGAAGCGATGAAGGCATTAGGAGCTAAGCCATCAAGAATTATTTGGCGTCATATTGCACCGAATATTCTATCGCCAGTTATTGTACAAGCAAGTTTTATTTTTGCGTCAACGATTGTAACAGAGGCAGCATTAAGCTTTTTGGGAGCAGGTGTTCCGGTTCCACAGCCAAGTTGGGGAAATATTCTTTACGATGGAAAAGAAGTTATTTTCAATGCACCGTGGATGATTTGTTTTCCAGGTATCATAATGGCGGTGACGGTTTGGGGCATCAATATGTTTGGTGATGGATTGAGAGATTACCTTGATCCGTTGACAAATAATTAGGAGGTACATCATATGGCAGAGAAAATTTTGGAAGTAAAAAATTTATGTACCACATTTCGTACTGAGAGAGGAACGATGAGAGCAGTAGATGGCGTTAGCTTTCATATTAATAAAGGAGAGATTCTTGGAGTAGTAGGAGAATCCGGTTGTGGAAAAAGTGTGACATCCCAATCCATTTTAAGATTGTATGATGAAAAGAGAACGGCTTCTTATGAGGGAGATATTTTACTTGAGGGAAAGTCTGTTTTATCTTTGAAGGAAAAAGAAATGCAGGCAATCCGAGGATATGACATTGCAATGATTTTTCAGGATGCTTTGAGTTCGTTGAATCCGGTTTTCACCATCGGTGACCAGATTATGGAAACTTTAAGAATACATCAAAACATGGATAAGGAAAAAGCGAGAGAAGAGACCATAGAGATGCTTCGACTAGTTGGAATTCCTGCACCGGATAAGAGGGTAGACCAGTATCCTCATGAACTTTCGGGAGGAATGCGACAGAGAGCGATGATTGCTATTGCGCTTGCATGCCATCCAAAGGTTTTGATTGCAGATGAGCCAACTACAGCGCTTGATGTGACAATTCAGGCACAGATTATGGAGTTAATTAAGAAACTAAATGAAGAACTTGATATGGGAGTTATGCTGATTACACATGATTTGGCTGTAGTAGCGGAGACTTGCAGTCGTGTAGTTGTTATGTATCTTGGACAAATTGTAGAAGAAGGTGATGTCATGGATTTATTTGACAATCCTTTGCATCCATATACAAATGGACTTATGAGGTCAATTCCTAAATTGGACGGAGAACGACAGGATAGGCTTTATATGATAAAAGGAATGGTCCCATTATTAAGTCAGATTCCAAAAGGATGTCGTTTTGCACCAAGGTGTCCCTATGCTACGGATAAATGTAGAAAGGAAATGCCAGAACTTAAAACGATAGAGGGTAATCAGAAAGTTAGATGTTTCAGAGTACAAGAGGAGGTGTGAGGAAAATGGAAGAAAAAGTATTAGTAGCAAATGATGTAAAAAAATATTTTCCTATTAAGCAGGGGATTGGAAAACCGGATAATTATGTAAAGGCAGTAGATGGTGTATCGATTTCTATTAGAAAAGGCGAAACTTATGGATTGGTAGGAGAATCCGGTTGCGGAAAAAGTACTCTTGGAAGAACATTAATTAAGTTACTTGAGCCTACTTCAGGTGAAATTTTTATCAATGGGAAAAACATTGCAGAACTTTCGGAAAAAGAGATGCGAAAAATGAGAAAAGAAGTACAGATGGTTTTTCAGGATCCATTTACCTCATTGAATCCAAGAATGAAGGTGGGGGATATTTTACAGGAAGCGTTATTGATAAATCATATAGGTGCAGATAAAACTGAGCGTACGGAAATGGCACTGGAAATTATGGCAAAGGTCGGTCTTAGAAAAGAACATTTTTATCGCTACCCACATGAATTTTCTGGTGGTCAGCGTCAACGAGTGGGACTTGCCAGAGCATTGATTTTGAATCCGAGTTTAGTAGTATGTGATGAGCCAGTATCGGCCTTAGATGTATCTATTCAGTCACAGATTATTAACTTACTTTTAGATATGCAAGAGGAACTTGGATTGACATATATTTTTATTGCACATGATATGAGTGTAGTAAAGTATATATCAACAAGAATTGGAGTTATGTATTTGGGACACTTGATGGAAGAAGGACCAACAGACGATTTGTTTAGTATGCCATTGCATCCGTATACACAGGCATTATTATCTGCTGTACCGAATCCAAATCCAAGAATCAGAAAAGAAAGAATTGCGTTGGAAGGTGATATACCGGCTCCCATTGACCCACCAAGTGGATGCGTATTTCATACTCGTTGTCCATATGCAATGCCGATTTGTAAGACAATGGCGCCGAAAAAAAGAGAGGTTATGCCAGAACACTTTGTAAGTTGTCATTTGACAGATAGTGATATAGAAAATAAAGCAGAAATTAAGTAGCGTACAATCAGAGAAAGTGAGTTGTAATAAGAAAAGAGGCAGGAATGTTATGATTGAAACAAATATGTTAAATAATAAAAAGCTTTCCGTATCTGAAGAGCCGCCCTATGATGTGCTTCAGGCATTTGTGCGTGAGAACCATATTGCCATTAATGGTTCGGGTGAAGGACCATTAATGGGCATGGTATTTGCGGCAAAGGATGTTTTTAAAATATTAGGTAGTACAGTTGGAAATGGACATCCGGAATGGTTACGAACCCATGAACCAGATGATTTTACTTCTAGTATTATTCTTCAATTGTTGGAAGCGGGGGCAGATTTAGTTGGAAAAACAATTGCAGATGAATTGTGTTATAGTATTAGCGGTGAAAATTGGAATTATGGCGCCCCTATTAATCCACATGATCCGAGAAGGTATACCGGTGGGTCTTCTTCTGGTTCAGCAGCAGCGACGGCAGGTGGCTTAGTGGATTTTGCGTTGGGTAGTGATTGCCTTGGCTCTGTTCGCGTTCCGGCTGCTTATAATGGAATTTTGGGAATGAGACCTACTTTTCATCGTGTTCCATCAGATGGTGAGGTTCCATATTGTGAGAGTTTTGATATGCCAGGGTTTATGGCGGCATCACCGGAAATCTTTCGAAAAGTTGCAGAAGTGTTGTTGGGAACAGATGAAAAACCAGAAAGAGTAAAAAGACTAGTGATAGCTAAAGATTGTTTTGAAGCGGTGAATCAGAATGTGGCAGAAGCATTGAAACCGGCAGTGGATTATCTAAAAGAAAATATGGACGAAGTTAAAGAAGTTATTGTAAGCAAGGAGGGGCTAAAAGAATGGGCGGAAATCTTTCGTGTAATTCAGGGATACGAAGTTTGGAAAAGTTATGGTGGATGGGTGAGAAAATATCAACCGCATTTGAATCGTGGACCAAAGGAGCGATTAGAGTGGGCATCTACTGTTACAATGAAAGAATATAAAGAAGCGTATGCAAAACGAAAGGGTATTATGGAGCAGGTAGGAGAGCTTGTTGCAGATGGCGGAGTGATTTGTTTGCCAACAGCAGCATCGGTAGCTCCATTGCGTACGGCATCTTTAGAAGAAATAAATGCTACACGTTTGCAATCAACCCATTTGACATGCATTTCTCCATTAACAGAAACACCACAGATTAATCTTCCGATGGTAAGTCAATATGATGTTCCTCTTGGACTTGGAATTATAGGTGAATGGGGAACGGATAGGGCAATGGTTGATTTTGCTGCTAATATGGTATTGAATTTTAAGAAAGAAAAGAAGTAAAGGAGGATGAGTTATGAGATATGAAGGAGGAGTAAATCCATTTGATTATACTTATACATCCAGACGGAGTGTGACCTATGGAATGCATGGAATGGTGGCAACAAGTCAGCAACAGGCATCACAAGCTGGACTAGAGATATTAAAGAAAGGTGGAAATGCCATAGATGCAGCTATCGCTATGGCGATTGCATTGACAGTGGTAGAGCCTACTTGTAATGGAGTAGGTGGAGATGCGTTCGCTATCGTATGGACAAAAGATGGTCTTGCCGGACTTAATTCCAGTGGACCGGCAGGAAGCCTTGCAGATGCAAAAAAGCTGAAAGAGCAGGGTTATACGCAGATGCCTGCATACGGTTTTCAGCCGGTTACCGTACCGGGGGCCCCTTCGGCATGGATTACACTTTCGGAAAAATATGGAAAACTTCCGTTTGAGGAATTATTTGAACCGGCAATTCGGTTGGTAGAGGAAGGATTTGCAGTATCACCGGTAATTTCTGAAATATGGGAAAATGAATTTAATATACATTATGAACAACATAGAGAGGATCCTGCACATAAGGCGTGGTTTGATACCTTTGCTCCCAAAGGGAGAGCGCCAAAAGCCGGTGAAATTTTCTATAATCCGGAATTGGCTGAAACTTTAAAGGAATTGGCAAAGACGAAATGTGAAAGTTTTTACCGTGGAAAAATTGCGGATAAGATCGTAGCATTTTCAGAAGAGTTTGGTGGTAATTTAGTAAAAGAAGATTTGGCAAATTATTATGCTGAATGGGTGAAACCGATCAACGTAAATTATAGAGGATACGATGTATGGGAAATTCCGCCAAATGGACATGGAATTGTAGCACTGATGACTTTAAATATGTTAAAAGGATTTGATTTAAACGAAAAAGAGAGTGTTGACACCTATCATAAGTCGATAGAAGCATTAAAGATTGCTTATGCGGATGGAAAGAAATATGTAACAGATATCCGCCATATGTCAGTTGGTGTGGAAGATTTGTTAAGTGATGAATATGCAGCAGAAAGAAGAAGTCTGATTGGAGAAAAAGCTATTGTTCCAACAGCCGGAAAGCCGAAAAAGGGTGGTACGGTGTATATGTGTGCGGCAGATGAAGAAGGAAATATGATATCTTATATTCAGAGTAATTATCAAAAATTTGGTTCTGGTCTGGTAGTGCCGGGAACATCAATTGCGTTACATAATAGGGGAAAAGATTTTTCTTTAAATGAAGAAGATGACAACTATTTGTTACCGGGAAAGAAACCTTATCATACCATTATACCGGGATTTTTGACAAAAGATGGAAAGCCGGTAGGACCTTTTGGCGTTATGGGGAATTATATGCAGCCACAGGGACATGTGCAAGTGGTACAGAATATGATAGATTTTCATATGAATCCGCAGCAGGCATTGGATGCACCTAGATGGCAGTGGACAGGTGGCAAGGAGGTTTTGGTAGAGTACAATTTCCCACTGGATACTTATCAGAAGTTGCAGGAAATGGGACACGAAATAAAGTATTCTAACGATACCGGTTCTTTTGGAAGAGGACAGATTATCGTTAGAATGGATA
This sequence comes from Clostridiales bacterium, assembly GCA_012519695.1. Taxonomy (GTDB): domain Bacteria; phylum Bacillota; class Clostridia; order Lachnospirales; family Lachnospiraceae; genus Petralouisia. The sequence goes on from JAAYPT010000013.1 coordinate 63,746, forward strand.
ATGGCGTCTACGCAGGAGGTACGGAGCCAAGGACAGATGGAGCTGTATTAGGATATTAAAACTTATGATTCCTCATAAAGAGTTTGTATGTATTGAAAAAAGAGCTGGGCAGCAACGGAACGGAAGTTTTCCGGTGTAAACATACATACAATGTTTGTTGTTATATCGAAATCCTTAAAATATTTTATTGCAATATTGGAAGTGTGAAGCATGTGGGAACTGGATTCCGGTAGGATTCCAATCCCCATGCCCTTTTCAATCCAGGCAATAGAGGTTCTTGCATCATCATTAATGCAGGTGAAGTATGGATTGACTTCTCTTTTTTGAAATTCTTGTTTGATAATAGAAAGCCAACGACGGTATACCACAAGCGGTTTCTGAGTTAAGTCAGAATAGTAAATGGTATCTTCTGTAAGATTGTCAAAAAAACGTTTATCTCCAAATGCCACTAAGTGTTCTGAATCTATAGTGAAAAATTCCAAATCGTTGGGTGTGTAAGGAGTACGAACAAAAGCAAGTTCAATAATTCTAGAATTTAACATATCAATTAATTCGTAAGTATTTCCCTCATAAAGTTCAAAACGAATATCAGGATAAAGTTCATGGAATTGTAAGGCGAATTTCTCCAAAAATATATTTTCTGTAGAAGAAATAACACCGATTTTTAGAGTCCCCTTTACGCCATTTGTATTGTCTTTGATGCTTTCGATAGTATTTTCATATAACTTAATAATTGAGCATGCCTGGGAGTATAAAAGTTTACCTGAATCTGTTAAATAGATGCGCCGATTTCCTCGTTGGAATAGAGTGGTTCCAAGTTCATGTTCTAACTGTTTAATGGCTGTACTAAGCGGAGGCTGAGAAATATGAAGTTTTCTGGCAGCACCTGAAATTGTTTTTTCTTCTACAATAGTAACAAAATAGTATAGTTGTTTAATATCCATGCAAGTAGCCTCCTTTTTTGTAAATTATACTATGATTTTTTTGCAATCGCAACTAATGATATTAGTGGGTTCATATGAGTAAAAAACTAAAAATCTCTTGCAATTTTTCAAATACCATGTATGATAGAAAAAGTAATACAAGTCTTGAGGTCCCAATTTCTGGAATCTAAATCCAATGCATCAGGAATAAGTAAATAATAAGAAAAGTATGCAGGAAGACTGCATAAAGGAAGGAGTTTGCCTATGAAACGTTAAAAATTGAATTGAAAGAGTATGAGGAGTATTTAGAATTTTACGAAGAATATCATTTGGCAAAGTCAAAAGAATCCCTCCGAATGGATATTCTGGTGATTCAAAAGTTGGCTGATTTACATATTTCTAAAAGGATTGGCGAGAATTTTCAAAGGTATAATATTGTGGAGTATAAAAGCCCAAATGATAATTTAAGTGTGGATGATTATTATAAAGTTATCTTGCTAAAAATCTTTTAGATATTCTTTCAGACGAGGTGATTGCAGAAAAAGTAGGACTTAATATTGAAGAAGTGCGTGAAATGCGAAAATGAATTTGACAATCGGAACCCTTGGTATCAGTGGGTTTGCGCTATTATACGGGATTATGCTCTATAAAATTTTGTAACTATTTTACAAAAATGGAAAAAATGCATGATTTCCCTTTACAAGAAAAAATGCTTAGGATATAATGCAAATTACCAATAATGAGGAGAGGTGATAGGTTGGAAATGTAAGCGTTATTGTTACACTGTTTGTGCTGGGGATTGCAGTGTGGATGGATTTTAGAACCTGGCGAATCAGTAATTGGCTGATTCTATGCGGACTTTTAATAGGATTACTTTTTCAGGTATGGCAATATCAAGTCAAAGGAATTGTGACCTTCATAGTTCAAGTATCAGTACCGATTATCTTATTATATCTTTTATTTCTTATGCGTGCCTTAGGGGCAGGCGACATCAAGTTGTTTTCCGTTATTAGTGGTATATGGAATTTAAAAATAGCGTTTATTACAATGGGAGCGGCATTTTTTGTGGCAGCCGTATTGTCAGTGTGCAAACTTATTTGTCAAAAAAATCTTTTTGCGCGTTTGCGTGTCTGTGGAGAGTATCTGCATCAGGTAATGGTGACAGGAAAAATCACAAAATATCCCAGAGAATCAAAAGGAAAACAAAATATCATTCATTTTTCAGTTGCAATATTAATTGGATTTTTTATCGCATGTGAGGTGGTTTATTGAGTACATTGTCTGTAGCGGTATGTGATGCAAATCAATCCTATGGGGAAAGTATCGGCACATATCTGTTTATAGAACAGGGAGAAAAATTTTCAGGTGGATTTTTTTTTGCATTAGAGGCGTTTCGGGAGCAATTTTCTAAGCAAAAATTTGAAATTGTTTTGCTGGGAAAAGCATTCATACAGGAAGCGTGGATTCAGGAAGAAATCGGGCAGAATGAGAATATTCTGTGGATACATTTGTGGGAAGAAGGGGAGGAGCCAGAAGCACTTCCTATTATTGAAAAGTACCAGCCGGCATCAGGGGTTATACGCAAGATATATGAATTTTATGAGGCATATCATAAAGAAAAGTTTGTGAGAACAGGAAAGCGGGCGCAGATAATAGGATGGTATTCGCCGGAACAAAATATCTGGCAGACACCGTTAGCACTTACCATGGCAACAATTTTGGCAGAAACAGAAAGGACTTTGTATGTGAATTTGAAGGAATGCAGTGGATTAACATACTGGCTTCAAGAGGATTATGGACAAGATTTGTTGGATGTAATGTATTTTTCTAAGAATTTGCAAACCGGAGAAAAAATGAATCTTGGAAGATTTACATATCAATTAGGGAAACTGTCATATCTTCCACCGGTGCAGGATGGAATCTTACTTTCAGAATTAAAGGAGTCGGATTATCTGAGCTTTTTAGAAATGTTGGAACAGCAAGAAGAGTATGATGTGATTGTGTTGGATATAGGAACCATGTTTTCAGGATTTTTTTCTGTGTTAGAAAAGTGCAGAACTATATATTTACCACAAGAGCAAAATGTGTTATCACATGGAATCTATAAAGACTTTCAAAAAATGGCCGGTCGGTCAAATATTAATTCCGTAGAAGAAAAAATAGTAAAATTGTCGTTGCCGGAATGGAACAGACAAAAAATCACACCGGGATGTGTAATGCAGCAGTGGATGTGGGGAGGACAGGGAGACTATGTCAGAGAGTTGTTGGCAGGAACAGGTAGAGGAGATTAAAAAGCGGGTACTGATACAGTTAGATATTACCCAGGAAAACGATGAAGAGCGTTTGTTAGAAGTAATTGATACAGAGATAATTCGTTACAGCAAAGAACGTCTGTTATCTTTAGAACAGCGACAAAAGTTAAGAAAAGGTGTATTTCATTCCCTGCGGCGGTTAGATGTGTTGCAAGAGCTTTTAGAGGAAGAAGATATCACAGAGATTATGGTAAATGGCGCAGGAAAAATATTTTATGAAAAAGACGGAGCGATGTACCTGTGGAAACAGCATTTTTCTTCCGTAGAAAAATTAGAAGATATTATACAGCAAATGGTAGGGCGGCATAATCGTGTCATTAACACAGCACAGCCAATTGCAGATACAAGGTTGCCGGATGGTTCCAGAGTAAATGTAGTACTATCTCCCATAGCCATTGATGGATCGGCAGTAACGATACGAAAGTTTCCAAAGTCGCCAATGGATATGAAAGCCATGATAGAAAAAGAAAGCATTAGTTCAGAGTGCGCAAAGTTATTAGAACAACTGGTAAAGGCGGGCTATAACATTTTTATTTCGGGCGGAACAGGTTCCGGAAAAACCACATTTCTAAATGCACTTTCTGCATTTATTCCGGAAACAGAGCGTGTGATTACCATTGAAGATTCTGCGGAGCTTCAGTTGCAGGGAATTCCTAATTTAGTGAGACTAGAAACGAGAAATGCAGGAGCAGATGGGAGTCTTGAAATTAACATTCGTGACTTGATACGAACAGCTCTCAGAATGCGCCCTACACGGATTATTGTGGGAGAGATTCGGGGGGGCAGAATGTTTGGATATGCTTCAAGCCATGAATACAGGGCACGACGGTTCTTTAAGTACCGGACATGCCAATAGTTGTAAGGATATGTTGCACCGTATGGAAACTATGGTTTTGATGGGAATGGAATTGCCTTTAGCAGCAATTCAGGCGCAGATTGCCTCCGGCATTGACATTATGGTACATCTTGGAAGACTGAGAGATAAAAGTCGCAGAGTATTGTCAATTGCAGAATTAAATGGAGTGAAAGAAGGAGAGATTCAGCTAAATCCATTGTATGAATTTATAGAAAGTGGCATACAAGAAGGAAAAATTATAGGTCACTGGGAAAAGAGAGGAGAGCTGTTGAATCAAGAAAAGCTACTTGCAGCAGGATTGGAGAATATAAGTGCAAACGGAAAATAAGTATTATTTTACCAGGGGAGAAAGGCTGGTGTGTATGCTGGTAGCAGTAGGATTGTCAGCGGTGATTGCATGGTTGTTTTACCGAAGTGCCTGGGCGATGATATTGCTACCCATTTGCAATTGGTTTGTAAAAAGGCAATTAGGTAATCATTGGAGGGAGAAACAAAAGCAGGAAAACTTATTACAGTTTCAAGGAATGCTTCAGATTATTTCAGGGTTACTAAAAGCCGGATATTCCATGGAAAATGCATTTTTAGAAGGAGAGCAGGACTTTCTTCGATTGTATGGAACGAAATGTATTATGTCGCAAGAATTTCGTGCAATCAATCATCAACTTAAAATGAACATCCCGATAGAGCATCTGTTAGAGAAATTGGCAGAGCGAAGCGAAATAGAAGAAATAGACAGTTTCTCACAGGTATTTGCTTTCGCAAAACGACAAGGTGGAGATATGGGAAAAGTATTTCGGGATAGTACCGAGAGAATTGCAGAGGGCATAGAAGTAAAGCGGGAAATTAATACGGTTATTGCGGCAAAGCGGTTGGAGCAAAATATCATGTCACTGGTGCCTTGTGGAATACTGCTTTATATGGGAATGGGTATGCCCGAATTTTTAAGTCCGTTATATGGAAATCTTACCGGAGTTGCGGTTATGAGTGGATGCTTAGGATTATATGCAGGAGCATATCTGTTAGGACAAAAAATTATTCGGTTATAGGGAGGCAATAAGGTGGTATCAAGAGAAAATAAGAAAAAGGCAATAAAAGTAATTATTGCAACAGGTGTGCTGGCTGCCATATTAGCTGTCCTTGATGGAAGAGAAAGTCATACAGATACACTGGAAAGAAAAGAGGCGGGAAAGGGTAGTCAGAAGCAGGAATATACTCTGGACGCTGGAAAAACAATAAAGAGTTATGCGTGGACAGTTACGGCGGAGGAATACCAATTTACACAAAAGGAAAAGAAAGAAGTACTAAAAAAGGCAAAAGCGGAGTTAGAAAAGAGAATACTTGGTGACAATAAAAGCCTGGAAGATATTAGTACGGATTTGTATTTAACGGAAAAGTTACAAAAGGGAGCGGTTCGGGCAGAATATGGGCTTTCAGATTATCACATTTTTTACCCGGATGGAACCATACGGGAATTGCCCCCAAAGGCAGCTATGGTTACAGTCAGTGCTGAATTAGAGTGTCAGGGTGAAAGGGAAATTTATGAATTTGCCATACAAGTAGTTCCTCCCCAAAAGAGTAAAACGGAACAACTCATAGGGGACATACAAAAGACCTTGGAAGAGGAAAATAAAAGAACTGGAACAAATCAGTTGGAATTGCCTCAAGAAGTAAACGGCATAAAACTTTCGTGGAAGAAAAAGAAAGAAAATCGCGCTTTTTTTGTGGCCGGATTAGGAATGATTGCAGCAGGATGCATAGTGGCATCAGAAAAGGAAAAAGTAAAAAAAGAGCAAAAGGAAAGAGAACAACAACTATTGTGGGATTATCAGGATATTCTTGGAAAACTAATTTTGCTTGCAGGAGCAGGCATGAATGTTGCCTTGGCATGGAAGCAGATAGCAGATACCTATCAAAGGCGTAGAGATGAGCAACGTATATCGGAAAGACCAGCCTATGAAGAAATGGTAATTGCGGTTTATGAAATGCAGGAAGGCGTGGGAGAAGTTCAGGCATATCAGCATTTCGGAGAACGATGCGCCTTACCGGAATATCGAAAATTATCATGGATACTGGTGCAAAATGTCCGTAAAGGAAGTGCACAGATACAAAGACTGTTAGAGGAAGAAAAGTCAGAGGCATATGAAAAACAGAAAGCAAGGATAAAAACGGCGGGAGAAGAAGCCGGAACAAAGTTATTATTTCCTATGCTTCTAATGTTGTTAGTAGTTTTAATTATCATTATGGTACCAGCCATGATGTCAATGGAAATATAAGAAAAGAATGAGAAAGGAGCAAAAATATGAAAGAATGGAAAAATTTTTTGACAGAGGAAGAAGGAATCGGAGTGGTAGAAGTAATTCTGATTCTGGTCGTACTTATTGGATTAGTGATTATTTTTAAGAAGGAGATAACAGCACTGATAAATGATATTTTTGCAAAAATTACAGAGCGTGCAGGACAACTCTAAAAAGGAAGAGGGGAGTGTAACGGTATTCTTAGCACTTGTATTAGTGCTGATTTTATCATTTCTACTTAGTATGTTGGAGTTGGCGCGGGTAAACGGTTTGCAAACCATGGCAAATAGAAAATTGCAATTGGAAATGGAATCGGTATTTGGCGGTTATAACAAAGAGCTTTGGGAGCATTATGGATTATTGTTTTTGGATATAAGTAATGGAAATGGAGAAGCAGACCTTCGGCTTTTGGAAAGCCGAATCATGGAAGAGGCATATCAAGAAAACAGACAATCGAATGTATATCGGTTGGCACTAAAAGATGTGGAAATAGCATCTTTTATAATGGCAACAGATCAAAACGGCGTGGAGTTCAAGCGGCAGGCATGTAGAATAGCAAAGCAACAGTTGGCAAAAGAGGGAATCGATGCACTGAAAGAGCAGGTGGATGTGTGGAAAAACGTAGAAAATGAAACTGGTGATTTAGAGCAAACATGGAAAGAAGCATTAGAAGCACAAGAAAATGCAGACAATGCAGAAAATACAGAGAAATCAAAAGATACAGAAAACGAAAGTGAGACAGGCAATCGACAAGAAATACCTAAAGAATCAGAAATGCTACAAGAATCAGAAGAGGTACTACCGGAAAATCCCATTCATTATATAACAGAACTAAAGAGTTCTCCATTGTTGGCAATCGTGTTAGGGGAAACGTCGCAGTTATCAGGAAAAGGGATGGATATGGTTGACAGTCTGGATAACCGCACATTATTTTGTGGAAATATGACAGCAGATACAAATGACAGTGTGGATAAGTTATGGCTGGTGCAGTATTTAAATCACTGTTTTTCCTGTAAAACAAAAGGTAGTGAACAGGAACATGTCTTAGATTATGAGTTGGAATATTGCATTGCAGGAAAAGACACAGATAAGGAGAACTTAGAAGAAGTGGTAAAAAGACTATTGATTTTACGCCAAAGCGCCAATTTCGTTGCGATTATGAAGGATAGTCAGAAAAAAGAACTGGCATTAAAGATTGCCACCGGAGCAGTAGGATTTACAGGAAGTGCATCCCTTATTCGAACAGTACAAATGGGAGTTTTAATAGCGTGGTGTTATGGGGAGAGTATTTTAGATGTACGATGCCTTTTACGAGGAGAAAAAGTTCCGCTTATAAAAGACAGCACCCAATGGAAATGTAATTTATTTCAATTGACAGAAAGCATTTCAGGAGAGAATCAGGAAAAACAGGAAGTGGGCATGAGCTATCAGGAATATTTGCAGATATTGTTGTACATGACAGAAGAAAATCAGTTAACCATGCGTGCATTAAATATGATAGAGAAAAATATAAGATTGTTTTCCGGAAATGACAGGTTATGTATGGACACCATGACATCTGGGATAAAGGTAAATGCAGTTTATAGTGGGAAACCATTATTTTTCAGTGTGATTCCAGTTGGAAAGAAGATAAATGGAGATTACTATTTTTATACATCAAAAACATTTATGTATGAAGAATAAGTAGCAAGGGAGGGGAGGAAAGAGTGCCTCAAATATATAGAAAGGAAAAACAAAAAAGCTCTCTCAAACACAACGGATTAAAAGTTGGGGCACTGTTTTCTCCCCTTGCAAAAGGAAGTCTGACAGTAGAAACAGCTCTGGTGTTGCCTTGGTTTTTATTTGCAATGGTGACAGTGCTGTTCCTATTTCGGGGATTGCAGATTCAGTATATAGTGGGGGAAGCACTGGATGGGGCAGTGGCACAAACTGCATTAGAAAAAGAAATAGCACCAGAAGAGGCAGAAAATGAAATAAAGTATTTATTTTATAAAAAAATAGAAGAGAGTCAGTGTTCCACAGCTATGATAAATTTAGGAATGGCGGGATTTTCGTGGAGTGATTCCGTAGTGGATGAACGCTATCTGGATATGAAAGTTGACTATCAGATAAAATTGCCCGGCTGGCTATTGCAGGATAGCATGTGGAAAGTTTCAAAATCCAGTAGATGTCGACGTTGGAAGGGGATTCCGGGAAATGGTGAAAACGGGAACAGTGCAGAATGGGTGTATATAACACCGGAGGGAAGTGTTTATCATAAAAGTAGAGAATGCACCCATTTAAAATTATCCATCCATGCAGTATCAATGGAAGAGGCAGAAAAATATCGGGCATGTGAACATTGTACGAAGAAAACAAAAAAGACAGCTATGGTCTATATCACAGAAGAAGGGGAATGTTATCATATAAAATTAAATTGTAGTGGACTGAAACGTACGATATATATGATGCGTTTTGACCAGGTAAAAGGGCGTAGCCCTTGCTCAAGATGTGGAGGAAAGTGAAATGCAAAGTGTAGTATTATTAATATTGTTGAGTATATGTGCAGTAGAGGATTTAAAACAGAAAGAGGTAACGGTAACATATATATTGTTATTTGGAATCATAGGGGTATTCTTACATTTATTTTACCCCGGATGTTCTGTATACAGTATGCTTTGGGGACTGTTACTGGGAATTGCAGTTATGGCAATGAATGTTTTGACCCACGGAGAGATTGGATTGGGAGACGGAATTTTGCTAACAGTAACAGGCGTATATTTAGGGGGCTATCAAAATCTGGAATTATTTTTAATTGGAATATGTCTTGCCGGAGTCTGGTCATTGGGAGTAATCCTATTAAAAAAGAAAAAACGTAAGGATAAAATTGCATTTATGCCGTTTTTATTAATGGCATATGCATTTATGCTGGTAGTTTAACATGAGAGTGCAAGGAAGTTATACCGTAGAAGCAGCGTTGGTTGTTCCCATTGTACTAGGGTGTATCTTATTGATTCTGAGTCAAACAATCGACCTATATATAGAAGTAACAGAAACAACCCGGTATGACCGATGGTGGGAGGAGTTTCAACCGGCAGAGTCTTTTCGGAAAATAGAATTTTTAAGAACGTTTGAAAATAATAGTGGGGAGGAGTAGCAATGAATATAACCTATCAGAGAAATTTGCATAAAAGTTATATGTGCATTGAAACAACAAAGGATATTGTACAATCCCACGAATTGATACTTTTGCAAAAGTATCAGGTACCGCAATTATTAGATATGCAGATAGTAATTCAAGATGGAAAAATGCAATATTGGTTTGAGGTTACAGGAAAACAGCAATTGGCAGATTATCTGGGGGGAAAACCCATAGGCATGGAAATGCTAAGAACAATTTTGTTTTCTTTAGAGCAAGTGTGCGAAAAAATGCCGGAATTTTTGCTGAAGGAAGATCGGCTTTCATTACAAAAAGAATTGATTTATGTAGATTTAGCGGATAAAACAGTACATTTTACTTATTTGCCTTTTGAAGATGGTTGTTTTCCGGAAAAATTTCAAGCTTGGATGGCAGAGACATTAAAAGAAATCAATCATCAAGAGCAGGCGTGTGTGGAATTGGCATATCAGGTTTATGAAGCTTCTATCAATGAAAATATTAGTATTCATCAGGTATTGAGGGAAGTAATGAAAAATAATGTGTTAAAACCCGAGATTCCTATTTTTGAAACAGTAGAAAAAGAGAAGAAAGCGGAATTTCTACAACGGGATTTACAAGAAGAACAAGTACTATCCCAAAAGAAAAAGATTGGAACGTTTTTGGCGGATGCAATAGCGGAGAAAAAAGAAGAAATACAGTGGGAAATAAAAGAATATTTCCAAAGTAGAGTTCCTTCTTCCATAAGAAATTATTTGAAGTCAAATGAAAGTCAAAAAGCAAAAGAAAGTACAATATTATCAAGATTATCAAGAAAAAAATCAGGAGAAAAGGAAAAGAAAACACAAAAGGAAAAACAAAAGAAAAAGAAAACTTCAAAGGAAATGCCAATTGAAATGTATCATACCCAAAAACTATATAAAAATAAAGATCAACCAGAGGGAAAAATGGTGTACCAAGGGGAAAATCAATGTGAAGATATATGGATTCAGGGAGTAGAGTTTTTTATAGGGCGTAACTCCGGGCAGGCAGATGCCAATATAAAAACAGAGAGCATCAGCAGACTGCATGCAAGAATTTTGAAAAAAGAAGGAGAGTATTATATTGAAGACTTAAATTCCACCAATGGAACTTACCTAAATGGGGAAAAGTTGGAATATCATAAAAGTGAAAAATTAAATAAGAATGACATGGTACAATTTGGGGCAGAAGCCTATGTATTTTATTAAAATAGATTGATTTTATCAGGGAAAATTTATATACTAAGGATAGTGAAAAAATTGGAGGCAGTATATGAAGATAAATATCTATTATGGCGGAAGAGGGTTGATGGATGACCCGACAATTTATGTCATTAATAAAATGCAGGAAGTATTAACAGAGTTAAGAGTAAACGTAGAGCGATATAATATATTTGAATATAAGAATAGCATTTCCACGTTACCACAGACTATTAAAGATGCAGATGGAATCATCCTGGCGACCACAGTAGAATGGTTGGGAATCGGTGGCTATATGCAGCAGTTTCTGGACGCATGCTGGTTGTATGCAGACAAGGATAAAATAGCAACAACGTATATGCAGCCCATTGTCATGTCTACGACTTACGGGGAACGGGAAGGAGAACTTACCTTATCAAATGCATGGGAAATTTTAGGTGGACTTCCTTGCGCAGGTTTATGCGGTTATGTGGATGATTTGGTCTCTTTTGAAATGAATCATGATTATACATTGATTATTGAGAAAAAGGCAGAGAATCTGTATCGAACCATTTCTCAGAAAATCAAGAATCTTCCAACAAGTAATCAGGCAGTAAAACAGTCTGTACTGCGTACCCAGCAGATGGATTTAACACCACAGGAAAGTGAACAGCTTTCCAAGTTTGTGTCAAACGACAATTATGTAAAAAAACAGAAGGAAGATATTGAAGAGTTGACCAGTATGTTTAAGGATATGATGGGAAAGAGTGAAACGGAGGACGAGGTAGCGTATATCCATGAGTTAAAAAATGGGTTTGTACCACAGGAAGATTTCTCGGCAATCTATACATTTATGATAGAGGGCAGGAAAAAGCCATTAACCATTAATGTTCACAATGAAGAATTAAATATTCATTACGGACAGGAGGAGCACGTAGATGTATTAGCAAAACTTCCGGTTTCTGTAATGGAAGAAATCATACAAGGAAGAATGACCTTTCAGCGGGCATTTATGACAGGTGCAATGACTGCAAAGGGTGATTTTAAAACGTTAAAAATGTTAGATCAGATATTTGTTTTAGGATAAGTAGGAGGTAGCACAATGAAAGACACAAATTGTATTTTTTGTAAAATTGCAGCAGGAGACATTCCATCTAAAACCATATATGAAGATGAGCAGTTTCGTGTAATTATGGATATTAGTCCAGCAACTAAGGGACATGCTTTAATTCTTCCAAAAGAGCATTATGCAAATCTGTATGAAATCCCGGAAGAAGTTGCAGCAGATGCCATGAAATTAGCAAAGAAGCTGGCAAAGAAGATGAAAGATACTTTGGAATGCGATGGATTTAATTTAGTACAGAATAATGGAGAAGTAGCAGGACAGACCGTATTTCACTTCCATATGCATTTGATTCCGCGTTATAAAAATGACGGGAATGAGGACAAGATTTGTTGGAATCATCTGGAATTGAGTGATAGTGAATTAGAAGAGATTCATCAGAAGCTGATAAAATAGAAAATAATGCAAATCAGAATCAATCTTACGTTTGGTTATGCTTGAATTTAAAGTGATTTAATAGTATAATTTCTCCGATAAGAAGTTATAACATATCGATTTAAGGAGGCACGAATCATGATCAATTGGAATAATTTGGATACAGTTCATGCATATCAGGAACTTTCCAAAGTAGTGCGCGTAAATTTGGGAGAAACTATGACAGGAGAAAATGGTGCAGAACGTGTAAAGAAGTACTCTGTACCTATGGGAGAAGGACTTGTTTATAATTATGCAGCAAAACAGGTCGATGACAATGTACTTGCAGCACTTGCAAAATTAGCAGAAGAGACTCAGCTGGTAGAAAAGTTTGAGGCACTTTACAATGGTGAAGTTGTAAATACCGGAGAAAAGCGTCGTGTACTTCATCACATGACCCGCGGACAGTTGGGAGAAGCTGTAGTAGCAGATGGCGTAGATAAGCGTACATTTTATGTAGAGCAGCAAAAGAGAATTGCAGAGCTTGCAAACAAAGTGCATAATGGTGAGATTACAAACGCAGCAGGAGAGAAGTTTACAACTGTTGTACAGATTGGTATCGGTGGTAGTGACCTTGGACCTCGTGCAATGTATTTAGCACTTGAGAATTGGGCAAAAGTAAATCATACTTTTAAAATGGAAGCAAAGTTCATCAGTAATGTAGATCCGGATGATGCAGCAGCCGTGTTAAATAGTATTGATGTAGCACATTCACTTTTCGTACTTGTTTCAAAATCAGGTACAACACTTGAGACATTAACCAATGAATCTTTTGTAAAAGATGCATTAAAGAATGCAGGCTTAGACGCTTCTAAGCATATGATTGCAGTTACAAGTGAAACATCTCCATTAGCAAAGAGTGATGACTATCTTGCAGCTTTCTATATGGATGATTATATCGGAGGACGTTTCTCTTCCACTTCTGCAGTAGGTGGTGCAGTTTTATCACTGGCATTTGGACCGGAAGTATTTGCACAGTTCTTAGAGGGTGCCGCAGCAGAGGATAAACTGGCTAAGAACAAAGACTTACTTGCAAACCCGGCAATGTTAGATGCATTGATTGGGGTTTATGAACGTAACGTATTGGGATATCAGAATACAGCAATTCTTCCGTATTCTCAGGCATTGAGCCGTTTCCCAGCTCATTTACAGCAGCTTGATATGGAGTCCAACGGAAAATCTGTAAACCGTTTTGGTGAACCGGTAAATTACCAGACAGGTCCTGTTATTTTCGGTGAACCGGGAACTAATGGACAGCACTCCTTCTATCAGTTGCTTCATCAGGGAACTGATATTGTACCACTTCAGTTTGTTGGATTTAAAAACAATCAGATGGGCAGAGATGTTGTGATTCAGGATAGCACAAGTCAGCAAAAACTGTGTGCAAATGTTGCAGCACAGATTGTTGCTTTTGCATGTGGTAAAGCCGATGAAGACCGCAACAAGAGTTTTGAAGGTGGACGTCCATCCAGTATTATCATTGGTGAACAGTTAAATCCTAAGACACTTGGAGCACTTTTGGCACACTTCGAGAATAAAGTTATGTTCCAGGGATTTGTATGGAATATCAACAGCTTTGATCAGGAAGGTGTACAGCTTGGTAAAGTATTAGCAAAGCGTGTATTAGCACATGAAACAGACGGAGCTTTGAAAGTATATAGTGATTTATTAAATATTTAATAAATCAAAATAAAACTTGAGCAAGAAAAAGGGAAGATTTGAATCAACAAATCTTCCCTTTTGTGCACCATTATTTTTTAGCAGCTTCTTCAATAATTTGAACTACAGTTTCCACTGAGTTCATCTGTTTACTTTCTTTCATGGCGGTGATGTATTGGTCACGATTTTCATAGAGCTTTTGCACCGCATCTAAAAGAACTACATTACTTAAGTTCTCTTCTTCAATCACCATACTAAATCCCTGTTGTTCAAAAGAATGTGCATTTAATATCTGGTCACCACGGCTGGCATTGGCAGAAAGTGGAATCAAAATATTTGGCTTATGTAAGGCAAGTAATTCGCAGATAGAATTTGCACCGGCACGGGAAATTACAATATCTGCAAGAGCAAACATATCACTTAATTCCTGGTTGGCATACTCAAATTGGGCATAGCCTGGGGTACCATGTAAGGATTTGTCCAGATTTCCTTTTCCACACAGATGAATAACCTGATAGTTCTTTAAAAGTTCTGGCAATATGCCACGAACAACCTCGTTAATAAACTGGGAACCGCTACTTCCACCCACTACCAGAATAACAGGTTTTTCCTCTGTCAAATGGCAATAATTCAGAGCATTTTGACGGTTACCGCTCAATAACTCGCTTCGAATTGGAGAACCGGTAAGGATGGCTTTGTCAGCCGGAAGATATTTTAAGGTTTCCGGGAAGTTGCAACATACCTTATAGGCATTTGGAATAGCAAGCTTGTTAGCAAGTCCCGGAGTAATATCAGATTCATGTATAATAGCTGGAATGTGGCAACGCTTTGCGGCAAAGATAACAGGAACAGACACAAATCCTCCCTTAGAAAAAACTACATCCGGTTTCAATTTCTTCAAAAGTTTACGCGCCTGACCGTATCCTTTTAATACCTTAAAAGGATCGGAAAAGTTCTTTACATCAAAGTAACGGCGTAGTTTTCCGGAAGAAATACCATAATAAGGAATACCGCAGTCTTCAATCAGCTTCTTTTCCATTCCTTCATAGGAGCCGATGTAGTGAATATCATATCCCAGTTCTTTTAAACGGGGAAGCAATGCAATGTTAGGAGTAACATGTCCGGCAGTTCCACCGCCGGTAAGTACGATTCGTTTCATTAGAACCTCCAAAATTATTTTTCAAATTATCATTACTCATTATTTTATACTCCTCTATAAAAAAGTCAAGGGAAACATGTCGTCGAAAAAGCCCGAAACATGCGATGAAAAGTGGGTTTGTCCTACTTTCCAAAAGTAGGAAACTCCATTATAATAAGAGAAGAAAAGGAGGCGGGATTATGAATACAGTAACAGAGCTACTGCAAAATTACGGAGAGATAGCAAAAATCGGACTGGAGGCAGTGTTTGGAATAGTGATATTGTGCCTGCTAACAGGGATTTTAAAACAGATAAAAAGATTAAATTCCAGTTTGAAGAGCATTACTGCAAATATGCAGGCGTATTTTGATGTGATTCTTACAGAAGAAGAGGAAACAGATGGTGAGCAACATATGGAACGGGAAGAGGAAATTAGAGCTAAGATAGAAGCATTGAAAAAGCAGGAAGAGGATGAACAAATCTTTAATGCTGTTTTGCAGGAATATTTTTCCTAAGACGAGACAAAACTTGCGTAAACTATGAGAAACTTGCGGAAATAAAACAAAGAGCACTACATATATTCGTGTATGTAGCGCTCTTTTGGTATAAGCATTAAATTTTGAAAATGGAAATATTCTTTTCCAAGGTAGAAGCAATATTCTGTAATTCTGCCGCATGGTCTGAAATCTCTTGCATTACGTTTGCAACTTCAATAACAGCAGCAGATGTTTCTTCCGTACTTGCTGCATTTTCTTCTGCAATAGCAGTAAGATTTTGCACCACATCAACAATACCGCTTCTGGTAGAGTTTAACTTGTTTGTGCGGTCCGCAATCTGGGCAATACCATTGATAGACTCTGTAATACCTGTTTCCACCTGAGAGAACACAGTTCCGGCTTTGGAAACATTTTCACTTTGTTGTTCCATAATAGTCTTTACTTCGTCCATGGTCTTTACAGCCTTTTCAGAATCTTCTAACAGTGCATAAATAACTTCATCAATTTGTCTTGCAGAGTCATTGGACTGTTCTGCAAGTTTTTGAATCTGAGAAGCAACAACGGCAAATCCACGACCAGCTTCTCCGGCTCTTGCAGCTTCAATAGAAGCATTTAAAGAAAGTAAGTTTGTCTCATCGGCAATAGAGGCAATCAATGTAGTTGCTTCTTTAATCTTCAGAGCAGATTCGTTTGTTGTATGTGTTTGTTCGTAAATAACGTTGATAGAATCAATTGCTTTCTTATTAATAAGGTCAAGTTCCTGAAGGGTATTGTTAGCAGTATCACTGGATTCTTTAATTGCATCTGCTGCGTTATGCAGAGCAGAAACCTGAGAATTGGTATCTTCCACCATAGTACCCATGAGAACAATATCTTCGGTAGCCTTTTGTGTTTCCTGTGCCTGATTTGTTGCACCGGAGGCAATTTCAGAAACCGCTTGTTCTACGTTTTGCACAGTACCGCTTGTAGTATTTGCACTTCCGGTTAATTGTGCAGAAGTTTCATATAATAAAGCACTTTGATTTTTAATATCCGTTACAACTTGAACGAGGGATTCGCGCAGGGCAAGAAGGGCTTTTGCCATAGTGCCGCATTCATCCGAACGTTTACTGATTTTAATGGTCTTTGCATCTTTCTGAAAATCCATATCCGCTAAACGATTGATAAGGGTTGTGACCTGTAAAATAGGCCGTGTAAGTTTAGCGGTGATAAGGTAACCTACAATGCCAAGTAATACAATGATGAAAATACCGGCACCGATTGCAGTATAAAATGCCTTGTTAACAGATGCCATAACTTCGCTGTTGTCAGCGGTAAGAATCAGAATGGCCTTCCCGTTTCCGGCAACATAATAAGAAGCATATTTTTGTGTACCGTGATATTTATATTGCTTTACGGCAGGGCCTGGAATATTTCCTTTATCGAGTTGAGTTACAACATCCTGTATAACCGAACTCTCTGCCATAGTACCAATTTTAGATTGGTCAGGGTGGTAAAGAATAGTTCCGTCAGCACTTGTTACATAGAAGTAACTGCTGTCCATTCCTTCAAGTCCAACACCACCTACTAAGTTTTCCAAACGGTCCGCATATAGGTACATAACAGAAATGTTAATATTCTGATCCAAAACACGTCCGTAAGCAGAGGTTATATCATCCATATAGTCCTTTGTCAGGGTCATAGTATTATTTCTAACAGATGGGATAATCAGTACAATACTTAATACAATACCCACAAAAATGGAACCTGTCAGAAGCATGACGATTTTTGATTTGATGGAAGAAAAGAAACCGGTTTTTGCTGATTTTCCGGAGCTTTTTTTCTGCAAATTTTTCTCTCTTTTTGGCTTTGTTGCAGCCTTTTTTACGTTACCCACAAGAATTCCTCCTTTGTTCATGCGTCTTTGCTACATTATAACATCATAATTTGTCAAATGCAATAAAAAGCGACAAAATATAAGGAAAAGAAATGGTGAAAATAGACAAAGAAAATGGGCAAAATAAGAGTAAAAAACAGCACATATTTTTGAAAACTTGACAAATTACAAAAATTTTGCTATATTGTAACAGAGTTGTAATAATTGTAACAAATTTGCATAAAATAATATAATAAAATGAAATTTATGCAGCGATGTACAATCAGGAGGTTAATTATGAAATTCAAGAAGGTTATAGAAAGCGGAATAATTGCAGGATTTGCACTTGCTATTACACTTTCAGCAGCATTTGGTACAAATGTATCTACCAAGGCGGCAAACCAGAAACCGGAAACAGAATTCGCAGAAGAGACCAAAGAAGAAAATGAAGTAGCAACCATAGAGAAGACGGAAAATAATTTGGTGGCAGAAGCAGCAGAGGCAATCGAAACAGCACAAGATTCAGCGGAGGTGGAAAACGCAGCTGTAACAGTGCAACAGACAAATGTAGAAGCACCGGTACAGATGGTAAATGAGGAAGTATCTCCATGGGCTTCAAAGCTTATGCCAAATGTAGAGGATTATCTGAATGTTCGTTCAGAGGCATCCGATGATTCTGAATTAGTAGGAAAGATTCACAAAGGAGCAGTTGCGGATATCGTAGAACGTGGAGATGTTTGGACAAAGATTAGTTCCGGAAGTGTAGAAGGATATGTAAAAAATGAGTTCTGTGTAACCGGAATTCAGGCAGAAAGTCTTGCAAATGAACAGGGAACCACATATGCTACAGCAGTAAGTGGTGGTGTAAGAGTAAGAGCACAGGCATCTTCCGAAGATGGAATAGAAATCTTAGATGTAATGGAAGAGGGCGGAAAGCTCAAGGTAGACAAAGAGGCACCACAGGTAGAAGGATGGGTTGCTGTTAAATGTAATGACAAAACAGGATATGTAAGTCAGGAATTTGTAAATGTAGAGTTAGAGCTTGGAAAAGCAATTTCCGTAGAGGAAGAAAAGGCAGCGATCGCAGCGGCAGAAGCGGAAAAGGCAAAGAAAGCACAGGAAGAGCAGAAAAAGGCTGCTAAGACACAGAAAGATGCAGTTGCAGCATCTTATGATGATGTCACATTGCTGGGAGCATTAATTCAGTGTGAAGCAGGAAGCGAAGGCTATGAAGGTCAGTTGGCAGTTGGAGCTGTTGTAATGAATCGTTATCGTGCAGGATATGCAGGAAGCATTTCAGGAGTTATTTACCAGCGCGGACAGTTTTCACCGGCATCCAGCGGAAGATTGGAAAGTGTATTAAGCAGAGGAGTTAGCGGAAGTTGTTTACAGGCAGCTCAGGAAGCAATTAACGGAGCTGATAATGTAGGCGGAGCTAAGAACTTTAAAAATGCAGCATCCGGACAGGCAGGAATCGTAATCGGAAACCATGTATTCTTTTAAATAACATACAAACGGAAAGCAGTTCTATCATTTGATAGGGCTGCTTTTTGTTGCATTAAATATTGTAATCTTGGAAAAAGTATAGTAATATGGAAGAAACTATAAATTATAAAGGAGGGGAAGTTATGGAAGGGCTTTTCTGGCTGATAATGATTGTTGTAATGGCAATTATTGAGATTATAACATTGGGACTTACCACGATTTGGTTTGCCGGTGGAGCACTGGTTGCATTTATTGCTAGTTTACTTGGTGCAAGTACTCTGATGCAGTGGATATTGTTCTGTATAGTGTCCTTTATATTGCTGATATTTACAAGACCTTTTGCAATGAAGTATCTAAATCACGATAAGACCCGTACCAATGCAGAAAGTTTGATTGGAAGGGAAGCCATAGTGATTGAAACAATTGATAATCTGAAGTCAGAAGGTGTGGCAAGTGTAGCCGGTCAGGAATGGACAGCAAGGGCTGTGGATGATACCATAATTGCCAAAGACACCGTTGTTGAAATTGTAGAAATCAAAGGTGTAAAGTTAATTGTAAAGGTGAAAGAACAAAAATAATAAAAAGAACAAAATATTATAAACGGAGGAGTTTATTATGTCAGGTGGATTAGTAGTATTCATTATTTTAATTGTATTAATATTAGTTTTATTAGCATCCTGTATCAAGGTGGTACCCCAGGCAAACGCAATGGTTATCGAGCGTTTAGGTGGTTACTTAGCTACATGGGGCGTTGGAATTCATTTTAAAGTTCCATTTATTGATCGTGTCGCAAAACGTGTATTATTAAAAGAACAGGTAGTAGATTTTGCACCACAGCCGGTTATCACTAAGGATAACGTAACAATGAGAATTGATACCGTTGTATTTTTCCAGATAACAGATCCAAAATTGTTTTCTTACGGAGTGGAGAATCCAATTATGGCAATTGAGAATTTAACAGCAACAACACTTCGTAACATCATCGGTGATATGGAGTTAGATGAAACACTTACCTCCAGAGAGACAATCAATACCAAGATGAGAGCTTCTCTTGACGTAGCAACAGACCCTTGGGGAATCAAGGTAAACCGTGTAGAACTTAAGAACATCATTCCTCCACAGGCAATTCAGGATGCCATGGAGAAACAGATGAAGGCAGAGCGTGAACGTCGTGAGGCTGTTACAAGAGCAGAAGGAGAAAAGACAGCAACTATCCTTGTGGCACAAGGTAAGAAAGAATCTGCAATTTTGGATGCAGAGGCAGAAAAACAGGCAGCAATTCTTCGTGCAGAAGCAAAGAAAGAAGCAACCGTTCGCGAGGCAGAAGGTCAGGCAGAAGCTATTTTAAAGATTCAGCAGGCAAACGCAGATGGTCTTCGTTTCTTAAAAGAATCTCAGCCAGACGGTGCAGTACTTCAGTTAAAGAGCTTAGAAGCATTTGCAAAGGCAGCAGATGGAAAAGCTACAAAAATTATTATCCCATCTGAAATCCAGGGAATGGCAGGATTAGTAAAATCTATTGCAGAAGTAGCAAAAGAGGATAAATAAAGTAAGTCAGAACTAAGAAACAAGAGCGGGGTGTCACAATTTCGGACAGCCCGCTCTCATATGCATAGAACAGGAGTGAAAACATGAACTTAAAAGGACGTCATTTTTTAAAATTAAAGGATTATACACCGGAAGAAATTACATATTTAATTGATTTGTCAGCAGAATTAAAAGATAAAAAGAAAAAGGGAATTGCACATGATGAACTAAAGGGAAAAAACATTGCCTTGATTTTTGAAAAGACAAGTACCAGAACACGTTGCTCCTTTGAAGTGGCAGCTCACGACTTGGGAATGCATGTGACCTACTTAGATCCATCCGGTTCTCAGATTGGGAAAAAGGAAAGCATTGCAGATACAGCGAGAGTGTTAGGAAGAATGTTTGATGGTATAGAGTATCGTGGATACGGACAGGACATTGTAGAAGAACTGGCACAGTATGCAGGAGTTCCTGTATGGAATGGTCTGACCAATGAGTTTCATCCAACACAGATGATAGCAGATATGCTTACCATAAGAGAACATTTGGGACATTTAAAAGGTGTAAAATTTGTTTATATGGGAGATGCTCGTTATAATATGGGAAATTCCCTTATGGTAACTTGTGCAAAGCTTGGTATGAACTTTGTAGCATGTACTAATAAAAACTACTTCCCGGATAAAGAATTGGTAGCTTACTGTGAATCCGTAGCAAAGGAGACTGGAGCAACTATTACACTTACCGAAGATGTTATAGAAGGAACCAAGGATGCAGATGTTATCTACACAGATGTATGGGTATCCATGGGAGAACCGGAAGAAGTATGGGAATCCAGAATCAAAGAATTATTGCCATACCAGGTAAATAAAAAAGTAATGGAAAATGCAGGAGAAAAGGCAATTTTCATGCACTGTTTACCGGCATTCCATGACTTAAAGACCGGAATTGGCCGCCAGATACACGAAAAATTCGGCTTAAGTGAAATGGAAGTAACAGACGAAGTATTTGAAAGTAAACAGTCAGTAGTATTTGATGAAGCAGAAAATCGTATGCATAGCATAAAAGCAATTATGTATGCAACATTAAAATAAACAGGGTAAAATCATGAAGACAAAAATATTGCAGATATTACGTCAAAGTGAAGCATATATATCCGGACAGGAATTATGCGAAAAATTGGGAGTTTCCAGAACAGCGGTGTGGAAGGCAATTAAGCAGCTTCGGGAACAGGGATATGAAATAGAAGCGGCACAAAACAGAGGATACCGTCTGTCTGCTGTGCCGGACGTATTATCCAAACAGGAAATTGTAAGCTGTATGCACACCAAATGGCTGGGACACAATGTATTTTATTATGATGAGATTGATTCTACCAATACGGAGGCGAAGCGTAAGGCAGAAGAAGGTGAACCACACGGAACACTTGTAGTTGCCGATATGCAAAGTGCAGGTCGTGGTAGACGAGGAAGAGATTGGAGTTCCCCACATCATCAGGGAATCTTTTTTACCATATTGTTAAGACCCGAAATCGAGCCTGTGAACGCACCAATGCTGACACTTGTAATGGCAATGGCAGTGGCACGAGGTATTTCAGAAAGTACCGGATTAAAGGCGCAGATTAAGTGGCCAAACGATATTGTCATAAATGGAAAAAAGGTAGTGGGAATTCTTACGGAAATGAGTGCACAGATAGATTATGTAAACCATGTGGTAATCGGAACAGGAATCAATGTACATCAGTCATCTTTTCCGGAGAAATTGGCGCAAAAGGCAACATCAATCGATATAGAAAATGAAAAGCTGGGAGGAGCAAAGATATCCAGAGCACAGCTTTTAGAGAAAATTTTAGAGCAATTTGAAATATATTATGAAAAATATATAAAAACACAGGACTTATCCGGCTTAATGGAGGAATATAATCAGGAACTTGTGAATAAAAACCGCAAAGTTCGCGTATTAGATCCTTTAGGAGAATTTGAAGGACAGGCACTTGGAATCAATGCACATGGTAGTCTTTTGGTAGAAAAGGACAGTGGAGAGACAGTGGAAATTTCTTCCGGAGAAGTATCTGTTCGTGGAATTTACGGATATGTATAAAGGAGAACTTATGGAACGGGAAGAAGTAATTTTATGCGGTTCTAGCGCATATACCCAGAAATATTATTTAAACGAGGCATTTGAAGGGCTTCCGGAGAGTATCAAGGATGAGCTGAAAATCATGTGTGTACTGTATACAGAAGATATTGGTGGTGTACTTACACTGATATTTGATGAAGAAGGCAATCTGAACTTTCGTACAGTAGCGGATGAAGGAGACTTACTGTATGATGAAATCGGAAGTGTGCTGAAGATTAAGCAGTTCCAACAGACGAAACGTGAATTACTGGAGTCACTGGAAATGTATTATAAAGTGTTTTTCCTTGGAAAAGAACTAACAGAAGAGGAATTGGAGGATTAAGTCTATGTTATTAGGTGTAGATGTAGGAAATACCAATATTACCTTTGGTGTATTTAATGGGACAGAGATTGAAGCAACATTTCGTATGACAACCAAGCTGCTTCGTGCCTCAGACGAGTATGGAATATGTATTCGTGATTTGCTAAAACATAACGGAATCGATTACGAGAAGATTAACGATGTAATTATCGCCTCTGTTGTGCCCAATGTAATGCACTCTTTATTAAGTTCCTTTATAAAATATTTTGGTGTTAATCCGGTAATTGTAGAGCCGGGAATTAAGACGGGGATTCGCATTGCAACAGAAAATCCAAGACAGATAGGAGCAGACCGTATTGTAGATGCAGCTGCCGCTTATGAACTATATGGTGGACCGGTATTTGTTATTGATTTTGGAACCGGAACCACATACGATTTGGTAGATGGAAACGGTGCATTTTTGTCAGGAGTAACAGCACCCGGTATTCGAACTTCTGCAAAAGCATTGTGGGAAGATGCGGCAAAACTGCCGGAAATTGAAATTCGTAAGCCGGCAAGTATTCTGGCGAAAGAAACCATTAGCAGTATGCAGGCAGGATTGATTTACGGTCAGATTGGACAGACAGAATATATCATTCAAAAGACCAAGGAAGAAACCGGCTGGCACGATATGCAGGTAGTTGCAACCGGGGGACTTGGAAAGATTATTGCAAAGGAAACAAAAATGATAGATATCTACGACCCGAATCTGACGCTTCAGGGATTGCGCCTGATATATAATAAGCAAAATCGGGGAAAATAAAGGTATGGAAAAACTAACAATCGGAAATATAACATTAGAAAATAATCTGGTATTAGCACCCATGGCAGGAGTAACAGACCTGCCATTTCGTGTGTTATGTAAAGGACAGGGAGCAGGGCTTATCTGTATGGAAATGGTAAGTGCCAAGGGAATTTACTATAACAATAAAAATACAGAGATTCTCCTTACCACCACAGAGGAAGAACGTCCGGTGTCCCTTCAGCTATTTGGCTCAGACCCTAAGATTATGAGCGAGATGGCAAAAAAAATCGAAGAACGCCCATTTGATATTTTAGATATTAACATGGGATGTCCTGTGCCCAAGGTAGTAAATAACGGGGAAGGCTCTGCACTGATGAAGAATCCCAAACTGGTGTATGAAATTGTTTCTGCTATTGTAAAAGCTATTCAAAAGCCGGTTACGGTAAAGATTCGCAAAGGCTTCGACGAGGAACATGTCAATGCAGTGGAAATTGCAAAAATTGCGGAAGAGGCAGGAGCAGCTGCGGTTGCGGTGCATGGAAGAACCAGAGAACAGTATTATGTCGGAAAGGCAGACTGGGATATTATCCGTCAGGTAAAAGAGGCGGTTTCCATTCCGGTTATCGGAAATGGAGATATTCTTACCGCAGAAGATGCTTTGAAAATGAAATCCCAGACCAATTGTGATGGCTTTATGATTGGGCGAGGGGCACAAGGAAATCCATGGATATTTCGTCAAATCTTACATTCCCTAGAAACAGGGGAAGAATTGCCAAAGCCGTCCATGGAGGAAGTGACAGAGATGTTGCTGCGTCATGCAAGAGCACAGATTGCATTCAAAGGAGAACTGGTAGGAATTCGTGAAATGCGAAAGCATGCAGCATGGTATACCAGCGGCTACAAGAACTCTGCCAAACTTCGTGGAAAAATTAACGAAGTGGAGACTTACGAGGATTTAGAGGCATTATTCCGAAGTGTTGCATCATATACTAGAGAAAAACAGTAGTAGGATTCGTGTATGTTGAAATGGCTGAAACGTCTTTGGAGTTTCAAGGAAAATCCAAAGGAAGACAAGCAAACAAAGGAAGTACAACAAAATCCGTTTCTTGTGTATTTTCGAAGGATTATAGAACAGATACTTGAGAAATACGAAATCCCCTATGGTGCATTTCACCCACTTTTGCTGGATCAGGACACAGAACCGGAATCCATGCTTTCTCAGGATGATGTAGCAGTGGTTTTAGAACAAATATCGGAAGATTTGAACTTTTTGCGGATTGCAACGGAGCGACCGGCATATTTTTCCGAGTATATAGAAAAAATGTATGTGGAAAATGGTCTAATAGTGCAATTGGAAGCAAAGAATGATTTTTCTCTGGAAGGAATCAATGTGGTTTTGGATATGGAACAGAAAAGTGGAATTTTAAGAGAATGTATCAATGAGAAAATTCATTATATTCCAATCTACAAAAAACCTTGGAATCAAGGGGAAAATCTTGACATTTCAGTACCTATTGGGTATAATATTGTGATTGTTAAAGGAATATAAAAATAATAATGATAAATAGATAGAGGAAAGGTGTAACGCTTTATGGAAAAGAAAAAATTATTGACTTATGAAGGTTTACAGAGATTAGAAAACGAGTTACAGGATTTAAAGGTAGTAAAAAGAAAGGAAGTTGCTCAGAAGATTAAGGAAGCAAGAGAGCAGGGTGACCTTTCCGAAAATGCAGAGTATGATGCTGCAAAGGATGAACAGCGTGATATTGAAGCTCGTATCGAAGAAATCGAAAAGATTTTGAAAAATGCAGAAGTAGTAGTAGAAGACGAAGTGGATTTAGATAAAATCAATGTTGGATGTCGTGTTAAGATTTACGACTGTGAGTTTGAAGAAGAGTTAGACTACAAAATCGTAGGTTCTACCGAAGCAAACAGCCTTCAGGGTAAGATTTCTAACGAATCTCCAGTAGGAAAAGCTTTAATCGGAGCAAAAGTAGGAGATGTAGTAAAGGTAGAGACTCAGGCTGGTGAGATAGAATACAAGGTATTGGGAATCCAGCGTTCCAATTAAGAGGAGGATACAAATGGCTCAGAATAATAATGGACAAGAGCAGGACATTAACCAGTTATTAAAGGTTCGTCGTGAAAAATTACAGGATTTACAGGAAAACGGAAAAGATCCTTTTCAGATTACAAAGTATGATGTGACACATCACAGTCAGGAAATCAAGGACAACTATGATGAATTAGAAGGAAAGACTGTTTCCGTTGCAGGAAGAATGATGTTCAAGCGTGTAATGGGAAAAGCTTCTTTCTGTAATGTACAGGATTTACAGGGAAATATTCAGGCATATGTTGCGAGAGATAATATTGGCGAAGATTCTTACAAGGACTTTAAGAAATATGATGTAGGTGACATTCTTGGTATTAAGGGTGAAGTGTTCACCACTAAGACCGGAGAAAAGTCTATCCATGCAACAGAAGTAACTTTGTTATCAAAGAGTCTTCAGATTTTACCGGAGAAGTTCCATGGATTGACAGATACGGATGTGAGATATCGTCAGAGATATGTAGACCTTATCATGAACGCAGATGTAAAGGATACTTTTGTAAAGCGTTCTAAGATATTGAGTACAATCCGTAGATTCTTAGATGGACAAGGATTCATGGAAGTAGAGACTCCAATGTTAGTATCAAATGCAGGTGGTGCAGCAGCAAGACCATTTGAAACACATTTCAATGCATTAGATGAAGATTTGAAGTTGAGAATTTCTTTGGAATTATACTTAAAGAGATTAATCGTAGGCGGAATGGAAAGAGTCTATGAAATCGGACGAGTATTCCGTAATGAAGGATTAGATACCAGACATAACCCAGAGTTTACATTAATGGAGCTATATCAGGCATATACAGATTATCACGGCATGATGGATTTGACCGAGAACTTATACCGCTATGTGGCAAAAGAAGTAACCGGTTCTGAAATTTTAACATACGGAGACAAGGAATTAGACTTGTCTAAGCCATTTGAGCGTATTACCATGGTAGACGCTGTTAAGAAGTATTCCGGTGTAGATTTCAATGAGATTCATACCTTAGAAGAAGCAAGAGCCATTGCAAAAGAGAAACATGTAGAGTTTGAAGAAAGACATAAGAAGGGTGATATCCTGAACCTGTTCTTCGAGGAGTTCGTAGAGGAACACCTGATTCAGCCAACCTTTGTTATGGACCATCCAATCGAGATTTCTCCATTGACCAAGAAGAAACCGGAAAATCCAGACTATGTAGAACGTTTTGAGTTCTTCATGAACGGATGGGAAATGGCAAATGCTTACTCTGAGTTGAACGATCCAATCGACCAGAGAGAACGTTTCAAGGCACAGGAAGAATTATTAGCTGCCGGAGATGATGAGGCAAACCACACAGATGAAGATTTCTTAAATGCATTGAGCATTGGTATGCCACCAACAGGAGGAATCGGATTCGGTATCGATAGAATGGTTATGATGATGACAAATAGCCCTGCTATCAGGGATGTGTTGTTGTTCCCGACGATGAAGAGCTTGGATAAATAAACCTAGTGTTTATGCGGGGTTGAGGCATTTGAGTACGTCAAAGGACGCATTAAAAGACGCATTTTGACATAGTCATTTACATCAGTATGAAAGAATACACAATCTGAAAAGAAAAAGATTCAATCAAATATGAACTACTAAGAGGACATTTTCTAAAGAAATTTAGAAGATGTCCTCTTTTTTGCGTTATGGAGAAAATACGTCATTTGTTATGAAGTCAAAGTGAAAGGAGCACAGCAATGAATGAATCAAAGAAGAAAGATAGATATGAGGATGCAAAAAAGTTTGTAAGATATTCAGATGGTGCAAAAATGTACAGTATGGGAATGACAAAATTTCAAGAAGTGGCTAAGGATGCCAAGGCTTGTTATAAAATTGGTCAGCTTGTACTTGTTAATACAGAAATATTGGATAAGTATCTTGAAACTTTTCATATTACAGATTCTGAGTTTTATAAGTAGGTGATGTTATGGTAAATACATTGAGTGGTTCAGTTTGTGCCTATAGAAAAGAAACTGTAAAACCAAGATTTATTCGTATTGATGAGGTAATGGCTTTATTAGATGTAACACAAGATGAGGCAATGGATATAGCGTTGGCTGCTGGAGCAAGATATCAGCTTGCAAAGATTATATTAGTACATAAGGAAAGGTTGATGAAATTTATGAAACATTCTGCAAGAGTTCCTAGTTCAAATAAAATTGTGGAAAAGAAGTTTGTGAGAATCGGAGAGGGTTCAATGACTTACAGCATAGGACATCATAGATTTATCGAAATGGCTAGAGCAGCTGGAGCTGTATATAAGATAGGCGAAGCAAAAGGAAATACTATTCTGATTAATCTGGAGGTGTTTGATGAATATATGGAGCAATTCAGAGAACCGCCAACAGAAATGAAACATCCATTGCCAAATGTGAAAGGAGACTGATGAATGAGTTACTCATATAAGTGCTATTCAGATACAAAGGATTTTATGAAAAAATTTGTCAATGCAGAGGAAGGAGCGATTATTTATGGGATAAGTAAATCGAGAATCATAGTAATTGCGAGAGAGGCAGGAGCAGTCTATAAAGTCGGTAATTCAGCATTAATCAATACGGAATTATTTGAAAAATATCTTGAACGATTCAGAGAGCCGGCAAGAGAACTGCCTAAGCATACATGGAACAAATTAAAGGAAATGACAAATACACCAAAAACTGGTGAAAATTCGTAAAAATACACCAGTGGTGTCACTTCCGTAAAATTAAAGTGCATTGTAGAATATCAATTGTCCAAGAGAGATTGGACGTAACAATTGAATAATCAGTTACAGATTTGCAAAGTAGTTTGCACTACAGAATTTCTGTAGGTAGTAAAATTACGGGGCATGTACCTGGAAGATGAAAGTCACAGCTATCATATTAGTAGTCTGATGGATCGAAAGATGAAGGGCGAGAAGCTGGATGGAAATCTGGTAAAAGGAATCGGCATGTTGCGTAAGGATAATTAACCACAGAGGGCGAGAAGTTCGTCCTTATCCTCAAAAGGCTAAAAGAGGAGATAGTGCTTCTGATAATTCAGAAGGGCGTCGTGAAACACATTTTGTGGCTCGTCTGTAACTCCCGGAGGTGAGAACACCTCTTTGTACACGGGGCGATATAGGAGTCTAGAAGACTGGCGTGTACCTACATGCTTAGCATTAAGCATAGCCATGTAGACTATATCACTTCCAAATTCAAATTTTGTCTATATGGCAACTAATTTGAAGGAGGATAAAGTGATGATGGGATTTAGCATAGCATTTATAATTATTGTTCTTATCGTATTGTATTCATTAGCAAGGACAGCAGGTGAGTCGGACAGGATATTGGAAAATATAAGAGAGCAATCACTCCTTGGAAGGGAGGAGAGCTCTGGTGGGAACAGTTGAAAAAAGAGATAAGCATAAGAAACGCAGGTTTGTATCTCCAGAAGAAAAGCTTGAAAGAGAATTAAAAGATTGTATGCATTGTAGATTCTTCTGGGGACATAACAACAGATGTGCCAATGGAACATGTTGTAAACCATCTAAGAAAAAAGAACAGAAACTTCCGACGGAATGTGTCGGATGTCCATATTATCAAGGGAATGGTTATTGTTTTCCTTGTATGCGAAAGCTGATAGGAAAGTAGGTGGTTAAGATGTTCAAGTGGCTGTTTAAGAAGAAAGGATGTGCAAAACATATGAATAACAAGTTAGAAGTAATCGGCATTGATCATGGTTGGTCAATGATGAAAACAATCTCTCAGGTATTTGTCACAGGAGTTAAGGAGATTACAACAACTCCGGCACTTTTCGGCGATGTACTTGAGTATGAAGGAAAGTTCTATAAGGTTGGAACTGTGAGGCAGGAAGTAAAGGATACAAAGGTCGAAGATGACAGCTTTTATCTTCTCACTCTTGCAGCAGTTGCTAAGGAACTTAAAAGAAGAGGTCTTGCAGAGGCAAAGGTATTCCTTGCCGTAGGACTACCACTTACAAGGTTTGGAGCAGAGAAGAATGATTTTATCAAGTACCTGACAAAGAATAAGCGTGTAAGCTTCAAATATGAGAATGAGCCGTATTATATTGAAATTGATGATGTGGCAGTATTCCCTCAGTGTTATGCAGCAGTAGTGGACAAGATTCCTACAATGGCAAAGAAAACGCTGATAGTAGATATCGGTAGCTGGACAATCGACATTATGCCGGTAATCAACAAGTCACCGGATGAATCAAAGTGTGTGACGATACCAAAAGGTCTTATTACCTGTATGCGTTCTATCAATGAACAGTGTGTAAGACAACTTAACGGAGAGGTAGACGAGTCAGAGATACAGAACATCATGCGGTATGGCAGGTCAGATATTGATGATGAATACTTTGCCATTATCAAGGCAGAGATAGAGGATTTTGTTGATAAGGTATATAACTCAATCCGTGAGTTTGGGTATAACTTAAAGACTACACCGATTGTATTTGTCGGTGGCGGGGCAGTTGTGATGAAGAATTTTGGTAGTCATGATGCTAAGAACATTTCCTATAACCTTGATGTAAAGGCAAATGCAAGAGGATATGAGCAGCTTGCCACAATGGGACTTAAAAGCACTAAGCGATTATCATAAGGAGGCAGATGATGGGAAGAAGACTTGAATATGAAGTAAAAACTTCTGTCCGCCTCAACATGAGCAATCCTCAGCATGTGAAAATCAATGATGTGATTCAGAACCTTGATCCGAAGATTTTCAAATCTAAGAACCAGTTCATTATAGATGCGATTCAGTTCTACATTGATAATTATGGAAAAGAAACTTTTGTTATCAAGAAGAAGGAAAAAGAGAGGGCTGAATATATCCGGTCAGAAGATATTGATGACATTAAGGAAGAAGTCATTGAAGCAGCAACCAATGAGGCTAGGAAAGAGGTCATAAGGCTGTTAGGCGGAGTGATATCCGGAATGAATGTTGGTCAGCCGGTAATAATGCAGGCAGCCAATAGTGAAGCACAAGAACCTACAGAAGATGTTATGGACGATGCAGATGTTGCAGGACTTGCAATGGGATGGATGTCGAAAGGAGACTGATTATTATGAGAAGAGTTATGGGAGCCGTAGGAACAGTAATTTTAGAGATACTCAAGTGGATATTAAGGATAATTCTTGGAGCGTTGAAGCTGGTCTTAGGACTTGCCAGAATAATTCTTCTTCTATTCGCTATGGTGGCAAGGATATTTCTTTCATTCGTAAGAATGGGCACATTCTGAGAGGAGGTGAGCGTATGCAGGTAAAGGGTTTATTCTTAAATTATAAGAAAAACAGAAGACTTATGCAGTATTTCTTTAAAATAAGAGAGCTGGTATAATGAAAGGAGTTTAAGATGCACAGAATACGGGACAGTCCTATGTGTCCCGTGCATTACAGATAAATAGTTCACCGCAAGGGTGGATGGCACGGAACACAAAGCCCGTCCCTCTTGCGGAGAAGGGATGGGTGATTACTATGAAGAAGATAAGGATTATCTTATTATCCGCAGTACTGGTCTTTTCAATGGCTGCCTGTAATGGTGGTAAGGAAAAGGCTGATAATAAGACAGAGAAACAGACGGAAAGTGTAAAGCCAACTGAAGAAGCAGAAATGGCAACGGAAGCTGTCACAGAGGTCGCAACCGAAGTTGAAATTGAAGAGACAGAGAAAGATATTGCCGAGGCTAAAGATTCAGAAGAGAAGACTGATAAGGAAGATA
This sequence comes from Clostridiales bacterium, assembly GCA_012519695.1. GTDB lineage: Bacteria > Bacillota > Clostridia > Lachnospirales > Lachnospiraceae > Petralouisia. Next base: position 95,201 of record JAAYPT010000013.1, read on the forward strand.
ACCGGTCAGCTGATAATGAAACTGCTTCAAAGCAGGAAGAAAAGCCGGAGCAGAATGACGAGCCGGAACAGAAAGCTCCTGCAAGTGGTAATAAGGAAGCTGGAGGAAATCAGAGTAATGCAGGTAATGGTGGTCAGACTACAGACAGACCGAAAGACAATGTGAGCAATCCACAGCCTGCATCCGTGGCATACAGTCCACAGAATGTTGTGTCACTTGCAACAGCAAAGTGTCAGGCAGGAGGGATGATTACCACACAGCAGAATTTACAGAATCATTTGAATGACGGTAGTATCACGCAGGAAGAGTACAATGAGTATTATCCTTACGATGGTATGGAAGGCTCTTATTATAGTGTGTTTGTAGAGACAGACCTCAACAAAGCAAGTACCATTGATGGACAGCGGTTATCATCTGAGGATGCAATTGCAGAATATATTGCAAGTATGTTACTTTTGGAAACAGATCCGGTATTCTACATCAGTTATGATGGAGTTTACACGACAGGCGGCACAGACTATTACGAGTTTCGATGTCACAGATAAATAAAAACGAATAGAAGCAGAAGGAAGAAAGATGTAAGCCATAAACTTATGTCTTTCTTTTTTTATGCGTAAATTAAGGAGGAAAGAGCATATGAAACAGAAACTAAAGCGTTTTATGGCAGGATTTATGGCTATGCTCACACTGGTTGGAACACTCTTTACGAATGGAACAACAGCATTTGCAGCCAGTCCGCAGGCAAATATTGCGTTCTGGAATGCGTCAGTCAAAAATTCCGGAGAAGTAAGTGAGCTGAAGCCCGGATATAATCATGGCAAGATTCTGTATTCAATTCTTGACGGAAATTCTGCATATTGTATGAATTTCGGATTAAGAGCAGATGGCGGTCAGCTTATGAACAGCTACGATGATGCGAGCACATCAATGTCAGCACAGCAGAGAAAACTTTTAAGTTACTGCCTTTATTATGGGTTTAACAGTACACAAAAGGCGGCACCAAGCAACAGTCAGTGCGATGAGTATATCGCAACTCAGGCAATGGTATGGGTTATTGTAGCAGATATCTTTGGAACCGGAAGTGGTGATTCGGCAGCAAGAAAGCTCTGTAACACAGCACCAAGTCCTGATTCTTCATACAGCTATTATGAGAGACTCAGGGACAATATCAGCAGCTCCTACAATGCAACACTTCCAAGTTTTGCATCACGCAGAATTAGTGAGGCACCAACTTATGAATTAAAGTGGAATGAGGGAAGTCAGAGATTTGAAACAACACTATCTGACAGCAATGGTGTTTTATCGGATTTTGATTTTGGCATCAGCGGATATTCTGTTGATAAGAATGGCAACAGTATTACAATCTCTTCAACGAGCGTGAATACTACAGCTACAACAGGAACATTCACATCCAATGCTGGCAAGGTTGAGACAACATCAAGCTGTGTATTCTGGCTTACAGGAAAGAGCGGATATCAGGAGTTTATTTCTGAAAGACCGACAGCAGATCCTATCAAAGCCTATATCAAGGTCAAGACAGAGAACATCGGATATGGTGAGCTTACAAAGACAGACGAGTCAAGCGGAGTGAAGCTTTCCGGTGCAGTCTATGGAATCTATTCTGACAGCGGATGCACAAACAGAGTACAGACCATGACAACAGATGGAAACGGATATGCAAAGTCAGCTGCACTTGTTGCAGGCACTTATTATGTAAAAGAGATTACCGCACCAAAGGGATATGTCCTTTCCGGTAAAGTTCATACACTTACTGTAAAAGCAGGACAGACAACGGGAATCTCTGCAACAGATAAAGAGCAGCTTGGAGCAATCACAATCTATAAAGAGGGTGAGGTGCTTAGCTCATGGAATGGAAGCAATTTCACTTATGAGAAAAAGAAGCTTTCTGGAGCAACTTTTAAGGTAACTGCTGGAGCAGATATCTATAAGGCAGATGGTACAAAGGTGTATAGTGCTGGCGATGTTGTGGCAGAAAGCCTTACAACAGGAACTGACGGACAGGTGGTATTATCTGACCTTCATCTTGGAACTTATGTGGTAACTGAGATTAAGAGCATTGACGGGTATACAATCAATACCACACCTCAGACAGTAGCAGTTGAGTATAAGGATCAGACTGTGACAGTACAGTATGAATCAACTACGATTGAGAATACAAGACAGAAAGCGGATGTATCTGTCGTAAAGAAGGACTCTGACACAGAGAATCCTCTTGATGGTGGCAAGTACACACTTTATGCCGGAAATGACATCAAAAACTATGCCGGACAGGTTATTGTGACAAAGGGTACAGCTCTTGAGACAGTATCTACAGGTGAGGACGGAAAGGCAAGCTATAGCGTGGATCTGCCAATCTCTAACGGATATTATGTCTCAGAGACACAGGCACCATATGCGTATATCAGAAACAGTAAAGATGTTTACAGCTTCAATTTCAATGTATTACCTGAAACACAGGCAAAGGCATCATTCAGTCACACATTTGTAAATGACAGAACCACAGCAAAGATTCATATCTACAAGGTAGACAAGGAATCAGGCAAGGCAGCAGCCCAGGGAGATGCAAGCCTTGAAGGTGCAGTTTATGGTCTTTATGCGAGAAACGATATCGTGCATCCGGACGGAGCAACAGGAGTCGTATTCAAAGCAGGAGACCTTGTAGCAACACTTACAACAGATAAGAATGGCGAAGCAGAGGTCAATAACCTTTACCTTGGAAACTATTATGTGAAAGAAATCACTCCATCAGAGGGGTATCTCTTAGACGAAGAGGAGCACGATGTAGTATGCGACTATGAGGGAGACCTTGTAGCAGAGGTATCAAGAAGCACAACCTCAGCAGAGCAGGTCATCAAGCAGCCATTCCAGCTTATCAAGGTATCTGACAATGGCGATGATACTGAAGCAGGCTTATTGGCAGGTGCAGAGTTCACAGCTTATTTGAAATCATCTTTACCTGTAAAGGCAGATGGAAGTTATGACTTTGACAAGGCAGCTCCGGTAGTAATCGGGGAAAACGGAGCAACAACAATCACATCCGATGACAAGGGACATGCAGTTTCTATTGCAATTCCTTATGGAACCTATGTGGTAGTTGAGTCAAAGACTCCGCATAATATGAAAACAATCAAGCCATTTGAGGTAAAGATAAAGGAGAATCATCCAACAGAGCCTCAGACATGGAGAGTTTTCTTGGACAGAGAGTTTACAGCAAAGCTTCGTGTAATCAAGAAGGATTCTGATACAAAGCAGACAGTACTTGTACCAAATGCAGAGTTTAAGATTTTCAACCTTGATAAGAACGAATATGTAAAGCAGTACACAACTTATCCGTCAAAGGTAGAGCATACTTCATTCTTTACTGATGAGGACGGAGATTTAATCTTACCGGAGGCACTGAAAATCGGTAACTACCGCATTGAGGAAGTGTCTGCACCATTTGGATATGTTGTAAATGATAAGTATGTCAACATCTCTGTTGATACTGACACAGCATTTGAGACAGATGGTGATACAAATGATGCAATCATTACTGTGGAATATTCCGATGCCCCTGCAGTCGGAGAGCTGACTGTAGAAAAGAAGGGAGAGGTACTTGACGGATTTAAGGGTGGACTCCTGGCAAGCTCATATGAGAAAGAGTTTGTTTATAAGGAAGGCTCACTTGCCGGAGCAAAATTCAAAGTTTATGCTGCCGAGGATATTTACACAGCAGACAACCAGAAGGATGCAGACGGAAACCGCATTAAGTATTACAGCAAGGGAGACCTTGTGACAACTCTTACAACTGGCAAGGATGGAAAGGCAACAGCTAAGAATCTTCCTCTTGGACAGTACAGGGTTGTGGAAGTGGAAGCTCCATACGGATATGTATTAAATCCGAATGAGCAGAAAGTGACATTCACATATGTGGATGATAAGACACCTGTTATCAAGGAAAGCCTTACTTTCTCAGATGACAGACAGAAGCTTGATATGTCAGTGACTAAGCTTGATTCAGAAGATAATACACCGATTGTAGGTGCAGTATTTGGTCTTTATGCAGACGAGGATATCAAGAATGTAGATGGCAAGGTAATTATCGAGAAAGGCACACTTCTTGAGAAGACAACATCTGATGAGAATGGAAAGATTGCTTTTGTTAAGGATTATCCATTTGCAAAATATGTTGCAAGAGAGCTTGTAAAGCCTGCCGGATATGTGACAAATGAGGAAGCAGTAAACTTTGATACAAAATATCAGGGACAGGATGTTAAGACTGCTGTATATAACAGCGAGTATAAAAACACACCTACAACCTTTGAGTTTACAAAGACAGATATCACAAGCGGTGCAGAGCTTACAGGTGCAACACTTACTGTACTTGATAAGGATGGAAATGTGGTAGACACATGGACATCTGATGCTAAGGAAGCACATGTGATCAAGAGACTTGTCGTAGGCGAGACTTATACACTTCGTGAGGAATTTGCTCCTTACGGATATCTTAAAGCAACAGATATTAAGTTTAAAGTAGAGGACACTGGCAAAGTGCAGCATGTAGAGATGAAGGATGAAGTTCCTACAGGTTCCATCGTTATCAATAAGGACGGCGAATTTGTAACAGACACTACTCTTATGAAGGGTTACTGGTATGACTTTATCTTCAATTTCTTCAAGGACAGCCTTGCAGGAGTAACTTTTGATGTATATGCAAAAGAGGATATCGTAAGTGCTGACGGACTTGACACTGTATATCACAGGGCAGGAGACAAGGTGGCAACCATCGTGACAAATGATAAGGGTATCGCAAGAATTGATGACCTTCCACTTGGCAAGTATTATCTTGTTGAGACAAAAACCATTGATGGATTTGTATTAGATGATACACCGATTGAGGCAGACCTTTCCTATATCGACCAGAATACAAAGGTTGTATTTGCAGGAATGGATGTGACAAATGAGCGTCAGAAAGTGCAGATTACTGTAACCAAGACGGATTTAGAGACTAAGGAAGCACTTGAAGGAGCAGTATTCGGTTTATTTGCGAAAGAAGATATCGTGAACAAAGATGGCAAGGTAATCGTAAAAGCTGATACACAGATTGAGAGAACAGTAACAGGCAAGGATGGAAAGGCTGCATTTACCTCTGACCTTCCGCTTGGACAGTATTATGTCAAAGAACTTGAGGCACCAAAGGGCTATGTGAAGTCAGATAAGACATTTGATGTGGATGCTTCATATCAGGGAGATAAGGTAAAGGTTATCGAGTTTGAGGCAGCATTTGAAAATGCACCTATTAAGGTAGAAATTTCAAAGACTGATATCACAGGAGAGAAAGAGTTGCCTGGAGCAAAGCTTTCAGTAATTGATGCTGATGGAAAGCTTGTAGAAAGCTGGACATCAGAAGCAGGAAAGACGCATATGATTGAGAGACTTCCTGTCGGAAAGTACACACTCAGAGAGGAATCTGCACCGTATGGATATAAGGTGGCAAGTGATGTAACCTTTGAAGTAAAGGAGACTGCAGAAATCCAGAAGGTATCCATGAAGGATGAGCAGGCAGTCGGTAAGATTGTCATCGAGAAAACTGACAAAGTAACCGGAAAGCCGATCGAGGGTGTTGTATTTGAAGTAAGGGATAAGGATGGAAAGGCGCTTGATACACTCACTACTGACAAGAATGGTCATGCAGAGAGCAAGGAGCTTCCTATCTGTACTTACAATGAGGATGGATCATTCAAAGAAGATATCCATTATACAGTTGTTGAGACTAAAGCAGCTGACGGATATATCCTTGATGAAACAGCTCACGATGTAACACTTCGATATGATGATAATGCACCGGATGTTGTTGTAGCAACTCTTAAGCTTGTCAATGTACCGACAGAGCCTAAGCTTCCACAGACAGGTGACAATGCAAATCCGCTTCTTTATCTTGGAATCGGTGCACTTGCACTTATTACAGGTGTTGGAGTAGGACTTCGTGGAAGAAAGAAAAAGAATAAACAGTAACAATTAACCTTGCGGGGAATGTAAGCCAGTGACTTATGTTCCCTGCTTTTTTAGATTAAGGAGGAACCGTAATATGATGAATTACGAGATTTTTAAGGAAGTAGTAAAAGAAAAGTTTATGGATTATATGCCTGAGAAGTTCAAAGGAATGGAGCTTGTGGCAGAGCCAGTGGAAAAGGTGAATGTGACTCTTGATGGCATCATCTTAAGAGAAGAAGGCAGGAATATTTCGCCTACGATTTATATCAATGACATGTATAAGAAGTATCAGGACTGTGGCGATCTTGAGGAAACACTTATGGCTGCATGTGACTTCATGGAAAGGGCATATGAGCAGGCTCCGGTTGTTGATGTGGACAGCATTATGAGGGATGCTAACGAGAAGATTGTATTCCAGCTCATCAATACAGAGCAGAATAAGACATTTTTGGAACAGGTGCCACACAGGGAGTTTCAGGATCTCTCTATTGTGTATAAGGTAATAATCAGTGCCGATAAGGATGCGGTGCAGAGTTCAAAAATTACAAATGAATTTGCAAAAAGACTTGGAATGAGTGAGGAACAGCTCTTTAAGTGTGCAGCGGAAAACACAAGAAGACTCTTCCCACCTGTCGTTCGTAGCATGAATGACATTATGAGAGAAATGTTCGCAAGGGATGGGATGCCACAAGAGATTGCAGATATGATGATAGCCGAGATTCCACCGGAGCAGACGATGTGGGTGATTTCCAATGAAAAGGGTATCAATGGTGCAGCATCCATGCTTTATGAGAATGAGCTTCATGAGCTGGCAGAGAGTTTAGAGAGTGACCTTTATATTCTCCCTTCGAGCGTGCATGAGGTTATTGCAGTATCTTCAGATATGGGAAGCCCTGAGATGCTTGCACAGATGGTAGTCGAGGTAAATATGCAGGAGGTGTCTTTGGACGAGAGACTTTCCAATCAGGTATATCACTATGATAAGGATTTAAGAAAACTCACCCTTGCAACTGATACACCAAACAAGAGACTTGATGGTATCGTTGCAGAACCTCTCCTTGTATATGACGCGAAGGAAAAGTCCAGATAGGAGGCAGCTATGGAGCAGGAACTTACAATGGAAGAACTCATTGCTCTCATAAACAGCCAGAAAGGTGACTTTGTTATCCGTGTCGAGTTTGGAGAGGAGGCGGTGTCTGATGCCAAAGAAGAATGACTTCAAGCTTGATGTGGTTTCGGTAAGACTTGTAAAGGATGCTCCGATTTATTCGGAGCACACCTTTAATAATCCGGCGGATATAGCTGCTGTCATGGGAGACTGTATGTGCCAGTTTGACAGGGAAGTAGTGTGTGTGGTCAATCTAAGGTCAGATTTAAAACCTATCAATGTGCATTTTGCAAGTGTTGGTTCTTTAAATGAGGCAATGGCACATCCGAGAGAGCTGTTTAAATCAAGTATCCTAAGCAATGCGGCAAGCATGATGTTAATCCATTGTCATCCATCCGGGAATGTATTCCCAAGCAAGGCAGACACGATGATGACAGACCGTATGAACAAGCTGTGTGAACTGATGGGAATACCGCTTATTGACCATATCATAGTCGGTGGAGACAATCGTGAATTTTTCAGTTTCAGGGAAAAAGGCATGATTGATAATCCTAAGATTACCCTGAGCACAGATTACCGGACACTTGATATCAAGTCACCGCTTGTAGCAGAGCAGGGAAAGGCAAGGTGAAAACATGGATGGAAGATTTACGGATGAAGAGCTTGCCATAGCAAAGCGTGTTGATCTGTGTGCAGTTGCAGAAAGCCTTGGGTATACAGTAAAGAGGATTGGCAAATACCACACTTTAAAGGAGATGGATTCCATCCGTATCTATAACAGAAGCCATTGGTACAGATGGTCAAGGCAGTTTGACAAAGGCAACAATGGCGGCTCACAGATAGATTTCTTACGGGTATTCTGTGGAATGAGTGTAAAAGAGGCTGTATTCTGGCTTTTAGATTTTGCAGGATACAGAAGAATCGAGAATCCTGTAAAGCAGCCACTTGTTCATCAGGTATCGCAGAAGCAGGCAGAAGAGAGAAAGCCATTTGTCCTACCGGAACCGGCAGGAGATAATTCCTATCTTATTTCCTATCTGAATCAGGAGAGAGGAATCAGCAGAGCAGTCATAGATTTGTTTTTAAAAGAAGGACTGATTTATGAGAGCAGGCATTATCACAATGTTGTTTTCAAAGGAAATGATAAAAATGGAGTGACAAGATTTGCAAGTATGCGGGGAGTGTTTGATAAGCAGGGTAAGTCATTCAAGTGTGATGTCACAGGAAATGATAAGAACTATGGATTTAATGTGGTGAATGAAAACAGTACAGAGCTTGTAGTATTTGAGGCTGCAATCGACCTTATGAGTTATGCCGATATCTTCGCGGATTATGAATCAAATAAGCTGGCACTTGGGATGCTTGCAGATGCACCACTTGAGACTTTTCTTCGGGAATATCCGCAGATTACTTCCATCCGGTTCTGCCTTGATGGAGATGAGCCGGGGAGAAAAGCAGCAGCTGAACTTATGAGAAAGTATTATGAGCTTGGATATGAGGTAGAAGACTGTCCGCCACCTGCCGGATATAAGGATTACAACGAGTGGCTTGTAGCGGCAAAGCTTAATCTGAACAGGATGAATAAGCGAGCAGATGAACCAGTCAGGGCATGAGAAACCGGATTTTGATGTGTGGGGGCAGAAAGCGCCCCCAAAACAGCAAAGTGGGGGCAGAAAGCGCCCCCAAAATGTCAAAGTGGGGGCAAAAAGTGCCCCCAAAATTTGGACACGACAAAATCCGGACTGAAGTAAAAATAAAAGTGGGGGCAAAAAGCGCCCCCACTTTCATAAACAGAGGGTTTTAGGGAGATTTTCTCCCTAACTAGATGGCATTAGGACAGAGATGTCTCTAATGCGTATCTAGCAGTCGCCGGGGACTAACTGGAGACTGGAGCTTTGGTGAATATTTACTAAACACGGATAAGGAGGTGCAAGGAAGCAATGGATGCAGAAGTTACGCTATTTACAAAACCAGAAGAACTGATTGCCTGGGCAGACACATTTGATATCTTACTTAACCCTTCGATAGAAGATGCTGCAATATTGCTTAACTATATGGAAGGTCATGATTATGCTATTGGCATAGATTCTGATGGAAAGATGTACAGACAGGATGTAGCTGAGGAGAATGGTGAAATTGAACCATACCCGATAGATGATGTTATAGATACTGTTTGTGAATGGAACTATGAACTGATACTTGATGCTGATGCACACAGGAATGATCCAAAGGATTTTAAAGATTACAGTGAGTTTCAGGATAAGTATGACAGTTTGAAAGCAGATGAAAAGAGGCTGGACAGGTTGTTTGAAAAGACCTGTTATGCAAAGGAGATTGATGAAATGGCAGCTGCTTTGGTGGAATCATTCATTAGTCATCTAAGTAGCAGGGATGATTTGGAAAAAGCTGCGGTGACAGTTGCAGAAGGAATTAAGGATTATAGTACGGGTAAGAGAGGAAGGTGAGTCTATGGCAGATAAAGTTCATTGTATTAGGAAAACACTAAGACTAATGCCAGAGGAAGCCAAGATGCTTGCAAAAAAGGCATGTGATAATGGAATGAATGAGGCTGAGTATATCCGTCTTCTTATCAGTCAGAAACCAAATGATTATCCGGAAGTAAGGAAGATTCTGAAGGAACTCATTAATGAAGTCAACAGAATTGGAATAAATATCAATCAGATAGTATTTAACAATAATGCCGGGCTGTATTCCAAGGAAGATAAGACACAGCTGATAGCTTATATGCGAAAACTGAATCAGAAGATAGATGAGGCGGTGGTAAAGATTGGCAATCAGTAAAATCCTTAATATGAAGGATTGTGGTGGGCATTTTCACGGAAAACATCTGAAGAGATCTCTTGATTATGTGATGAATCCGGAGAAAACACAGGATGGAAGGCTCGTTGGTGCAATCAACTGTCAGGTCGATTCTGCTTTTGAACAGATGAAAGCTACAAAACGGAAGTTTGGAAAAGTTGATAAAAGGCAGGGATATCATATCATTCTCTCATTTAAGGAAGATGAAGTGAATCCTGATATGGCATTTGAGATAACCCGCAGATTCGTGGAAGAGTATCTTGGAAAATCATATGAGGCAGTATATGTGGTGCATGATAATACAGCACATGTTCATTCACACATTGTATTTAACAGTGTGAGTTTTGTGGATGGGAAAAAGTATCGCTATGAAAAAGGAGACTGGGCAAAGTATATCCAGCCAATCACGAATCAGTTGTGTCAGGAATATGGTCTTTCAATCATTGATGTTGATGATGGCAGTAAGGAAAAAGAGTATGAAAGCTATAAGGACTGGAGCGAATATCGTGAAGGCAGTTTTGTATGGGCAGATATGATTAAGAGAGACCTGGATTCCTGCATACTGCAGGCAGGAAATAATGAGCAGTTTCTGGAGCTGTTATCTGACAAAGGATATGAGGTCAAGCAGGGAAAGTATCTGGCAGTAAAGCCACAAGGAATGACGAGATTTCGCAGATGTAAGACATTAGGTGACATGTATTCTGATGAGGCAATCCGGGAAAGGATAGAAAAAGAGGATATTTCATTTTACCGGGAACAGCAGAAAGAAGTACAACCGGTTCTTTGTAAGTGTAAGGTGAGAAGATACCGAAGGGCAAAGATGTCGGGGCTTCAAAAGAGATACTATGCAAAGCTATACCGGATAGGAAAGCTGAAAAAGAAGCCATACAGTCAGGTATGGAAGTATAAGGATGATATCCGTAAGATGCATAAACTGCAGGAGGAGTATTTGTTCCTTGTCAATCATGACATTCATTCAGCAGAGGAGCTTGTCAGTGTAATCAGCTCATTGACAGATAAAAGAAAAGAAGTTTCAGCAGAGAAAAGCCGCATTTATAAGGCTAGGGAGAGAAGTCGAGAACTTTTTGATATAGCAGATGATATGAAAGAGTTAGAACCTGCTGAGAAGTCTTTCCTCCAGGGAGATGAATTTTTTACGGATGAGCATCTGCAATGGGAAACTTTGAAACAGAAGCTTTTATCACAGGGATATAGCCTTGAAGAGGTGGAAGCACTGCGTAAACATTATAAAGAGGAGTATTCCAAAGCATGTGCAAAAGAAAGGGCAGTATTCAAAGAGTTGAATATTGGTAAATCTATATGGAAGAGTCTTATTCCAGACAGCGTATCAGATGGAAAAGATGCACAGTACAACAAAGAGACAATACGAGACAGGAAAGAGCAGCCAGAACGTTAGGCTGTTTTTTTAGTAGTTAGGAGGCATATATGGAAGAAAACAGAGAACCGCTTAGTGCGATAGCAATCGAGAAAAAATTGCAGCTTCTCCGAAATAAGCATTTTAGTGAAGATACGATTGCTCTTGTAAAAAGTGATTATGAATATGGACTGAAAGAGGAGGAGATCAGCCTTTATCTCAATAAGTCATACGATATTGAACAGATGAAGATTTTATCGGAATGTCTGCACAAGGATGTTTCAAAAGATGTGATTGATATTATCAAGAATACCAAGTATTCGGTTCATCAGATGCAGGTGTCCCTTGAATTTTATGAAAAGGGTGTACCTGTTCAGACAATTAAGGAGGTTATGGACAAAGGGGAAAAACCTATTACCATGCGACGATTATATGAGGAAGTTTTGGAACAGCTGAATAAAGTCAAGAAACAGATTCCGGAAGAGTCTGAGTATGTGAAAGCACTCATTTCTCAGATGGATGAAGTGGTTGCAAAGATCAATCATCAGAATGAAAGGTATGATGCCCTGAATAAGAAGCTTTCTGAAATAGAGACTTCCAAAGATGATGAGGGAGTCAGGGAGCGTCTGGTCAAGGAGAACCAGGATAAGGATGCTCTTATCAACAGTCAGCAGAATGAACTGAATAAGGCAAGCAGTACGATTGCAAGACTCAGGGATGATATTGAGAAAAAGGATAAGGAGATGAAGCGTATGGGAGACAGAATAGAGTCATTGGAAGATAAGATCATAAGTGTTGCCACAGAGAATAAGAAAGAGGCAGAAAGTAAGGCAGAGCCGCAGGAAAGCCAGTCCGTACCACAGGCAGAAAAAAAGATGGTTGATACAGTTGCAGTTCCGCAGAATATGCAGGCTGTGGCAAACGGGATTCCGGTCTATTATCAGATTCCGGTAGTTGATGGTACCGGAAATGTGGTGCAGAGACTTCCGATTGAGAGAAGTGTGAGAAAGAGCAGCAACAGCGGAGTGGCAAGCCTTTTTGCAAGACTTTCTTTTAAGAAAAAGTCGAGAGCAGACATTGTAAAGCTTGTTGCATCGGGCGATCTTGTTCCGGCACAGCTTGTCCAGATTAAGAGTGCAATAGAAAAGGGACTTACGGAGACACAGCTTATAGAGCTTATTACCAATAATATTTCAGCAGAAAAGATGAAAGAGATTATTGAGATAGCGGTACTTGAAAACAGTATGGCAGATTAGGAGGTACTTATGAATTTAGCAGTAGTAAATGAAGCAGTAACAGAGATGAATGGTGTGGAGCATCAGTTTACAGAGGAAGAGAAAAACTTTGTTGTCCAGTTCGCATTCAGAAGCGGCAGCAAGGAAGATACGATTTCTCTTATTGAAGCATTGGCACATTCGGCGGATAAGGCTGAGTCGGACGAGATTATGGTCACATACAGGGCTAAATATGATATGAAGCCTGCATGGGTGGAACAGGTGGAAAACCTGCTTGTGGCACTTGAAATGTACCGTATCGAGGAGGAAAAAGCAATTAATCATCTGGCAGATATTTTGAATGCTTATGGTATTGATGTATCAGCCGAGGAAATCCGTACTACAGAGACAGAAACACTTAAAACAACAGTCAGAGAGAAAGCGGAGGTGCGATAATGGCAGAAGAGATTCAGGAAGCGGTGCAGATCATCCGTGTTGCTTATGATGGCATTGAGATTGCCATGAAGGTAGGAAGTGGAGGAATAGCTGCCATGCAGAAGGCAATAGATTTCTTAAAAGGGATGCTTGATTATGAGAAGTCACTTGGCAAGACATCCATGAGAAAGCTGCTCTTAAAGGGCGGTGATTTACAGGTGTTACAGTTTAATACCGAAGATATGAAAAAGGTTGAAAAGATGGCAAAGAAGTATGGAATACTCTATTCAGTACTTCCGGACTGCAACAGGAAAGACGGACTGAGTGAGGTAATCTTTCATACAGAGGCAGTTCCACGTGTGAATATGATGATACAGAAGCTCAAGTTTGGCAAGATTGCCACATTTGACGATTATCTGAAGAATGGAGATGAAAAATCACTTGGCAAGCTGATGGATTTTTTGAAGAAACAGCAGGGAAACGAGAAAAGCCACACGATAGAAGGGGATAGGGTTAATTCCGCTATTGACGGACTGATTGAAAAGGTAGGAATGTTTGCAATGGAAAAGAAAGCTATCAGTGTGGATCAGGTCAAGGAGAATTTCAGTATCAATGGTGAGCAGGCTGAAAGTGTTATCAGACAGCTTGAGACAATCGGTGTGCTTGGCAGCAAGAATGAAGATGGCACCCATACAGTAATGATGGACAAGGATGCATTTATTAATCGTGTCAGAGGTTATCAGGACCTTGCTGAGAGAATGAGGGCGGTTGCGGCATCAAAGAATGCGAACCTGTCAGATGTGACTATCAGCAAGAAGCTGATTATAGAAGAGAATGACCATGCTGTTAAGACCAGAGTTCCCGGCACATGGGGAGAAGAGGCAAAATATGTATGGCTCCGTAAGGAAAACATCATGGAGATTCATGGTGGAAAGACAATGCTTACCTTCCTTGATTCAACCAAGGATTATAAGCTCTACGATGAGCAGAATCGTGTGGTGACAACCCAGAAAGGAACCGAGCTTTATACTCACTATGATAAGGTGGAATCATCTGTCAGGGAGCGTTACGAGAAAGTGCAGAAGCAGCAGAAAAAGACAGCGCAGAAGAAAACTGTTACCACAAAGAAAGCGAGGTAGCAGCCTATGCAGACAACAAAGAAAAAGCCGTCACTGATATTCATTCTTGTGGGTGCAGTGTTAGCAGGGTATCTTGGTTATCTGATAAATGGTGCGTGGACGGAAGGGATTGCCTTTAATGAATTTATGGACAGATTCAATGAAGTATGTGCTGTTCCTTTTGCCAATTATTACAATTCTAATACAGTAAAAGCAGTAGCCATTGCATTAGGTATCTATGCGATGGCTATTGTCATGTATTACACCAGTCAGAGAAACTATATGCCCGGTAAGGAATTTGGTACGGCAAGATTTGAAAATCCAAAGCAGGTCAACAAGATACTTGCAGATAAGGATGATAATTTCAACCGGATACTCAGCCAGAATGTGAAGATGTCGCTTGATTTCAGAAGGCTCAAGCTCAATGGAAATATACTTATCTGTGGTGGTTCCGGAGCAGGAAAGACATTTTATGAAGTAAAGCCGAATCTGATGCAGATGCCGCATAACTGTTCCTTTATCTGTACCGATCCAAAGGGAGAAATCCTTAGAAGCTGCGGGCAGATGTTAAAAAATAACGGATATAACCTGAAAGTCATTAATCTGTTAGAGATGGATAAATCAGACTGTTACAATCCATTTTCTTATATCAGAGAGGAAACAGATGTGGTCAAGCTGATTACAAACCTTATCAGCAATACGACACCAAAGGGAGCGACACCAAGTGATCCGTTCTGGGAAAAAGCGGAAGGATTGTTCTTGCAGGCTATCTTTTATTATGTGTGGCTGGAGGTACAGCCGGCAAAGAGAAACTTCGAGACAGTACTGAAACTTCTTGGAGAGGCAGAGGTTACAGAGCAGGGAAAGGCATCAAAGCTGGATGTGCGTATGAAGTTTTTAGAGGAAAGTTCTCCGCTTGGAGCTAATCATCCGGCAGTAAAGCAGTACAACAAATGTATGAGAGGTGCTGGAGATACCGTCCGTTCCATTATCATCAGTGCCAACTCAAGACTTGCATTTCTTGAGAATAAGCAGGTTTTACGATTGCTCTCAAAAGATGAGCTTAACCTGTCAGATATCGGAATTGGAGTAAACGGAGATGGTGAGACAAAGACAGCACTCTTTTGTGTAATTCCCGATAGCGATAAATCCTATAACTTCATTATCGGTATGCTCTACACACAGATATTTCAGGAATTGTACTATCAGGCGGACTTTAACTGTGGAGGAAGACTGCCAATCCATGTGACATTTATGTTAGATGAATTTGCGAATGTCGCATTGCCAGATGACTTCTGCTCACTGTTATCGACAATGCGAAGCCGTGAGATTTCAAGTATTATCATTATTCAGAACTTTGCCCAGCTAAAGGCACTATTCAAAGATACTTGGGAGACAATTCCCGGCAACTGCGATACTTTCATCTATCTTGGTGGAAATGAGCAGAGTACACACAAATACGTGTCGGAGCTGCTTGGAAAAGGTACGATCGATAAGAAGTCAAGCGGAGAGACAAAGGGCAGACAGGGAAGCTCTTCAAGGAATTATGATGTGTTAGGAAGGGAACTGTTTACACCCGATGAGGTCAGAAAGCTGGATAATAAGAAGTGTATTATTTTTATCCGTGGTTTTGATCCTATCATGGATAATAAGTTTATACCATTCAATCATCCGATGTTTAACCAGACAGCAGATGGCAAGGGAGAGCCTTATGTTCATCAGATAAGAGGAGCAGATAATCTTATCGGTCCGCCATTTGAGATTCTTTCAGACAAGGCAGTTAAGTATTATGAAAAACTGAAGGATAAGGGCGAGAATGTGTATATTGATTCTCTTACCTATGAGCAGTTTATGATGCTTGGTGATGCGGAATTAAGCAGAAGATTCTCCATGCAGGATGAAGCAGAGCAGAAAGCAAAGATTGACAGGGAACAGGCAAATGAGCTTGAGTATGTCGATGAGTCGCAGAAGTCTGATACTACAGAAAGTGCCAACTCTTCTAATGGAAGTGCTGGTGCTAAGCCTGTAAGGAATCCAGAGAGGGAAAAGCCTAAGTGGGAGGATACTATCACAAACCGAATGCTGCACTGGTCGTATACACCGGAGCAGAAAGAGGAAGTGAAGAAAGCTCTTGCTGCAGGTGTTCCAAAGTCAACGATTCTGACGTATTTCTATCCGGAGGTTACTGTGGAGAAGATGAGTTCATATCGAAAGAAGCAGTAAATGTTATCGCATAGGCACAGAAACCGTGGTATAATGTGCCTATGTGAGAAAAATTATTATTTAGAACTTATTTGCTTATATGATAAGCAGAATGGAGGCTTTGCGAGATGAAAGTAATCATTATAAATGGAAGTGCAAGAAAAGGAAACACTCTTACAGCGATTGAGGCTTTTGTAAAAGGAGCATCTGAAAAAAACGAAATTGAAATCATTGAACCTGACAAACTTAATATTGCACCATGCAAGGGCTGTGGTGCCTGTCAATGTTCTAAGGGATGTGTAGATAAGGATGATACAAATCCTACAATTGATAAAATTGCTGCCGCAGATATGATCCTTTTTGCAACACCGGTTTATTGGTGGGGAATGTCAGCACAATTGAAACTTATTATTGATAAGTGTTATTGCCGGGGAATGCAGTTAAAAAATAAAAAAGTTGGCACGATTGTTGTAGGCGGTTCTCCAGTTGACAGTATCCAGTATGAGTTGATTGATAAGCAGTTTGACTGTATGGCAAAATATCTTTCATGGGATTTGCTTTTCCAGAAGTCATATTATGCAACAGCAAAGGATGAGCTTTCTAAAAATCAGGATGCTATGAAAGAGCTTGAGGATATTGGAAAAGATTTATAAAGCTTGTGATGAAAATCAGGAATTGAAGGAGAATTATTTTTTGAAAATCAATAAAAATGTATTAAAAAAAGATCTCAAAGAGATTAATGCAATCGAAAAATTATTCCAGTATTTTATATCAGAACAAGTTGATGTCGAAAATGGAAAAAGTGCAAAGTTATTATATGAAGAATTAGGGTGGAACCAAAATGTAAGTTATGATGTAATTAATTCATTTTGGATAACTTTTTCATATGCAATGAGATTAAAATATCCGGGCAAATATCGTATAGCAAAAGCAGGGAATGTAAAAATTTATAAACATCATAATACTGATTGGGGATATGATTCGTTTCCAGAAAAATACTTCAAAGAAAACTCAGAGGAAAGAGGTCAAGTAAATGATTTATGTAAAGAATATCCAGATATTTTAAAATTGGCAGATATGTGTCATACTGTAGCGAATTTTATGCCTTGTCCAGAAAGGTTTAATTCTGTAAAAGGACTATTAGGTGATGTAAGAGATTACTTACCGTTGATGATTGATAAGATACAACTATGTGTTGATGCTGGAAAAGACCTAGAGTATTATCACTTAGGTAGTTTACAAAAAGTAGACAATAAAATCGTTAAAGATTGGCATAGCTTTTTTATTAAAAACCAAGAAAAATATTGTTTGAGTATGTATTACCAAGTCAAAAAAAACAGAATTAGTGGAATTACGTTTTTTAAAGGTCAATCTTTATCTTATCCATGTCCACTAGAAAAAGAAGAGGTAGAAGAATGCTTGAAAACCATGTTGGACAAAATAAACAAAAGAGCAGATCTAATACTTAATAGGTATAATGAAGAACATAAATCAAATAGTTAAATTTCTGTTTGTCTGACTCACAACAATTTAATATCAAACTAATACAAGCACTTTAGCCAATAAAGGTTAAGGTGCTTTTTTTGCGCCTTGAAAGGAGGTGGTTACAGCTAAACACATCGGGAAAAGCCCGATTTAATCATTACAACAGGCATTGCCTGATCATATAGAGTAACTTTTAACAGCCAGTTAGGGATTATCCCTGCTGGCTTATTTTTTTATCAAAAAGGAGACAAACAACATGAGAAAAGAACAGATTATTACGACAAACAACAATCAGATGGAGGAGAAAGGCATGAAGAGCAGATTCATTCACTTTAAAAAGAGATTCGTTCCGGCATTATCCGGAGCACTTATGGGAGTAATGCTTATGAGCACTACTTGTTTTGCAGCAGGTACAGGTACTTCCGCAGTAACACAGCCGCTTGAGAACTTAAAGACACTTATCATTGCAGTCATTGGTGCTGTTGGTGTCATCATTCTTGCAAAGAATGTCATGGAGTTCGCACAAGCCTATCAGCAGCAGGATTCATCTACTATGAACTCTGCACTGAAAGGAATTGTAGCAGGTGTCATGATGGCTGGTATTTCAACAGTACTGACATTCTTAGGCTTCTAAGATTGGGGAAAAAGAGTTCCCCTTTTAGTAAAAGGAAAGAGGTGAATAACAAGTATGGATATTTTTAAGCTTGGAGACAAGATCCTTGCACTTCTTGAGGCGGTGTTTGGGTTTTGGAACAATCAGATATCCCTGGTCTTTGCAATGCTTGGACAGTCACCGGTCAGTTTCAAGGGCGGAGGTCCTTGGGCAGTTATTGAGGGTATTGAGCCGGTCTTTGTAGCGGTCGGTTCATCCCTCGTTGTGCTGTTCTTTGTTATCGGTTTCTGCTCGGAAAGCATAGATGTAAAAGATGAGATGAGGTTTGAGTCTATATTTCGTATGCTTATCCGACTGGGACTTGCAGAATGGTTTGTTGCAAATAATGTCACGATTATGAAAGCATTTTTTACTTCCATAGGAAATCTGGTGGGACTTATATCTGCCGGGACAACGACGCAGCTAGCCATTGACAGTACACAGGCAGATATCATTAAGGGACTTGGATTTGGTGAAAGTTTAGTAATGCTGATACTTACAGCTTTGCTTGCAATCATCATTATTATCTGTGGATTCTTTATTATCTACACAGTGTATTTCAGGTTCTTAAAGATACTGATCATTGTGCCGCTCGGTGCGATTGCCTGTTCCACGATGGCAGGAAACAGAATGGTCAGCCATACAATGGCTACCTACTGCAAATATTTCCTGTCATGTGTGTTTGAGGCAGTAACGATGGCACTTGCGATTGTGGTATGTAATGCATTTATCAATGCAGGACTTCCGGCATTTACAGGAAGTTATGCTGACTGGGCACAGACACTTATATATCTGTGTGAAATGACATTTACGATAGCAATGACTGTCGGAAGTGTGAAGGGTGCACAGACACTTACAAGCAAGGCATTTGGATTATAGAAGGAGGCAGAAATGGATAATGAAAAGAAACAGGTTACTTATAATTCAAGCATAACCGGAGAAACGCAGGTGACATTTGATATCCAGCAGTATATGAATAACAGTGCAATGTTTATTGGTCTTATGTGTAATGAAGATGGATATGAGGAGCCTTTTGGGGATGTGACTGTGAATTTGTCGGTTGCAGCACCAAATTACTGCGGATATCTGAATGTGAATGACATGCCGGATATTGAAAAGTTTATTACAGACAATGACATTGGAGAGTTTACAGGATTCACGCAAAGGAGTGGTTTCTGCGAATATCCGCTTTATCTGTTCAATGTAGATAAGCTTAGAGAACTGTGTCCGGATGGAATGGATAAGTATGAGGCGAATATTGGAATGACAAGAAAGCCGGAGACAAAGGATTTATCAAGATAGGAGGCAGGGACAATGGTGATCGAAGTAAACAAGGATATTGACCGCTATCAGGAATCGGTTGCGATGGGACTTACTGCAAGGCAGCTTATATTTTCCATTGCAAGCGTAGTAGTCGGTGGCGGTATCGTCCTTCTTCTTTACAAGTATATCGGTCTTACGGGTTCTGCTTATGTGGCAATTCCCTGTGTGGCACCGATTGCACTTGGCGGATTCTATTCCTTTAACGGGATGAATTTCTACGAGTATATGGGAAAGAAGCTGCATTTTATGTTTGGGAACAGGACACTTACCTATGTATCAACAGAGGGAGAGCCTGCAATAAAGCAGTTAGAAGCAGAACAGAATGAACAGGTAAAGAAGAAAGGCAGAAAGGCTGAACCGGAGACTGTAACAGCTGATTCGGCTGTAAAGAAGCAGGAGGAGTTTGAAGCAATGAAGAAAAAGACGAGAAACATGCTGCTTGGACTTGTCGCAGTCATTGTTGCGATAGCAGCTGGTATTGCAGCATATAAGGCAATGCATTAGAAACGAATAGTATCTGACCGCAAGGTCGGGAACATAGCCCGCAGGGTGAAGTTCCCGGCGGGCTTTCATTATAAGAAAGCGAGGTTAGAGACATGGGTTTATTTACAGACGGATTTAAGTTATTAAAGAAGGCGAGTGAGCCTTTGTATAAGACACCTAAATCCATTCAGGAAACCATAGAGATTATGGCGGTGGCTGAAAACGGCATTTTTGAAGTAAGCAAAAATAAGTATTCCAAATGCTACCGCTTTCAGGACATCAATTACACGACAGCAACCGAGGATGAGCAGATCGGTATTTTCGAGAGATACTGTAAGTTCTTAAATTCGCTGGACTGTAATTATAAGATTACGATCAACAATAAGAACAAAAACATGGATGACCTCCGTGATAAGGTTCTGATTGCTGAGAAAAACGATGGCTTCAATAATTATAGAAGTATCTACAATGACATCATTGAGGAGAAGATTATTGAGGGCAGACAGGGGATTGAGCAGGAGAGATACCTGACAATCACGATTGAGAGAAAGAACTTTGAGGAGGCGAAGGCACAGTTTGCAACCCTTGAGGCAACGATACACAAGGCTTTCATTGAGCTTGGTGCAGAGATTGTACCACTTAATGGCAATGAGAGACTGAAAGTGCTCTATGACTATTATCATCTTGGAGATGAGGGCAGCTTTGATTTTGATATTAAGAAGGCAAAGAAGGTCGGAGCAGATTTTAAGAATGATCTGTGTAATGGAATGGTGAAATATTTTCCAGATCATTTTGAGGATGAGAGTAAATTCTGCAAGGCACTTTTTATCAAGAAGTATCCGAGCAGTTTATCAGACAGATTCATCAATGAGATTACTTCTCTTCCAGTCCATTCTATTACAAGCATTGATGTAGTGCCTGTGCCAAAGGATTTAACTACTAAGGTGCTTCAGAAAAAGTACCTTGGTATCGAGTCGGATATCATCAAACAGCAGAGAATCCGTAATAAGAACAATGATTTTTCTACGGAAATCTCGTATGCAAAGAGAACGGAGAAAAAGGAGATTGAAGAAATTATGGATGATGTTCGTGAGAATGACCAGTGCCTTTTCTTCGTGGGAGTTACTATTATTCTTATGGCAGAGAGCAAAAAAGAGCTTGATAGCGTCTGTGAGACAGTGGAGACTATCGGAAAGCGTAACAGCTGTACGATTGATACGCACTACTTAAAGCAGAGGGAAGCACTTAATACAGCACTTCCGATTGGCGTAAGACAGGTGGAGACAATGCGTACACTTCTTACCCAGTCGCTTGCGGTACTTATGCCATTTAATGTGCAGGAGCTTAATGACAGCACTGGCAATTATTATGGTATCAACCAGATTAGTAAGAATGTGAATATCGGTAACAGAAAGAAGCTCATCAATGGAAATGGCTTTGTATTTGGTGTGCCGGGTTCCGGTAAATCCTTCTTCTGCAAGATGGAAATGGGCAGCGTATTCTTGTCGGGAGATGATGAAATAATCGTCATAGATCCAATGAACGAATACTTTGATATTGCTGAGACTTATGGTGGAACAGTGGTAAATATGTCCACCTATACGGATAACTATGTGAATCCGCTGGAGATGGATGTATGGAGCCTTGATCCGAATGATTCCAAGGGAATGGTAAGAGAAAAGGGCGAGTTCATGCTTGGTCTTTGTGAGCAGTGCATCGGTGACAGCTTAAATTCAAGACAGAAGTCAATCATCGACCGCTGTGTGAGAAAACTGTATATCGACATTGCAAGGAGCAAAGAGAAGTATATCCCGGTAATGAGTGATTTTTACGATATTCTCATGGCACAGCCGGAGGACGAGGCAAAGGACATTGCACTGTCACTAGAGCTTTTCGTAAATGGTTCCCTAAATATCTTCAATCACCAGACAAATGTGGATGTGGATAACAGATTCACAGTATATGGCATCAGGGACTTAGGTACAGAGCTTAGTCCTATCACAATGCTTGTTATGATGGAGTCCATTCAGAACAGAATTGTTGAGAATGGTAAGCGAGGCAAGGCAACATGGCTCTATATTGATGAATTCCACGTCCTGCTTAATTCGGAGTATTCTGCAAAATATTTGCAGCAGCTCTGGAAGAAAGTAAGAAAGCAGGGAGGTCTTTGTACCGGTATCACGCAGAATGTGGTTGATCTGTTACAGAACTACACTGCAACAACGATGCTTGCAAACTCTGAGTTCGTGGCACTCTTAAAGCAGGCGAATACAGATAGTTCCAAGATGGCGGAGGTTATCGGGGTATCAGAGGCACAGCTTCGGTTCGTAACTAATACCTCATCTGGAATGGGACTTATTAAGTGTGGTTCGGTGGTGATTCCGTTTGATAATCAGATTAGTAAGGATACAGACCTTTACAGGCTGTATAACACCAATATTCACGAGAAGATTGCAGAACAGAAGAAACGTGAAATGCAGAATAATGTCGAATAAAGTTGATAGAGGTCGCAATTTGCGACCTCAAAGCATAGCCATCCGGGAAGCTGGGTGGCTGTTTTGCATTTTGAGTGAAAGAAGGTGAGAACATTGAAGATAAAGAAAGTGGATGACAAGCCGATGGTCATTCACACCAAGGAGAAAGCCAAGATTCATGCTCACGAGCCAAAGGGTGCCAAGATAAAGGGCAGCAATATCTATACAGTAGAGAGAGGTCCTAAGACTATCGGTGCAAAGGTATCTGATGATAAAAAGAAGTCCTATCGCAAGAGTACCATTCATCAGTCGGAGCCGAAGAATAAGGGATTATCAAGATTCAAGCGAAACCTTAAAGAATCCAACACTTCCATCAAGACCAAGAACACGAATCTTCACATTGCAGGAAGAACTGGAGCACTTGCAGCCGGGGCAGTAACAGAGCAGGTAGAAGGTGGGCATGAGGTATCGCAGGCAGCATATCTTGCATATGAAGCAAGCCGCCCTGTTACCGGAACTGCTTCTAAGGGTGCAGCACTTTTCAGGAAAAAGGCGGCAGCCGAGGCAAAGAAGCGTATCAAGAAGGTAGAGGCAGGAAAGAAGCTGGCAAAAAAGACAGCAAAGAAAGCTGCCAAAGATACAGCCAAGGCGGTAGCTAAAGAGACGGCAAAAGAAACAGCGAAGACTACTGCCAAGGTTGCTACGAAAACTGCGACAAAGGCAGCTGCTACGGCGGCAGGAACAGCGGTTGCACCGGGAGTAGGAACTGCAATCGGCATGGCAGCCGGATATGCTGCAGGTGTGTCCATAGAGGTCAAGGATGAAAAGATGACCAACCGGAGCAGGAAGATAAAATTCTTTCTGGATAAGATGAAAGCACAGGAGAATCAGACAGATAGCGTGGCAAAGCTGGTAAAGGATCTGATTGTGCGAAAAGCGATTACCTGGGTAAAGGCAGCTGCACCGATTATCGGACTGGTGCTGTTGTTACTTGTTCTTGTAGTTGCCATGATTGCGGTTCCGGTTATAGCGGTGATAGCAATCCTTTACAATTCTCCATTTGCTTTATTCCTGCCACCACTTGAATCAGGAGATACAGTACAGACTGTAACGAGTGCCTATGTGCAGGAGTTTAACCGGGATGTTAATACGAAAGTGAATGAGCATACCGGATATGACCTTGGAGAGCTTGTATATGTGGATTATGAAGGTATGGAAGAAAACCCAAGCAATTACTATGACATCATGGCAGTCTATATGGTCAAGCATGGTGTCGGAGATACAGCAACAGTCATGAATGATACTTCAAAAGGCTGGCTGCAGGCAGTTGTAAATGATATGTGTTCATACACCACAAGCACCGGAACAAAGGATGTGGAAGAAACGGATGCAGACGGCAATGTAACTACTGTCACAAAGTCGGTTCTGTATGTGAATGTCACACTAAAATCGTACAGGGATATGATTTCGGTCTATGGATTTAATTCTGATCAGGTGGAAATGCTTGAGCAGATCATGAGTCCGGAGTTTATGGGACAGCTTGGATATGCCGGAAGCGGAAGTGGCGGCGGAGGCGGAAGTCCTGGAGTAAGCTCCATGACTGAGGATGAAATCAATGCCATCCTAAACGGAATTACAGACAGCAGGCAGAAAACAGTCTGCTCCTATGCACTTCACAGAGTTGGCTTCCCTTATAGTCAGGATTTAAGAGACAGCGGTAACTATTATGACTGCAGCTCCTTAGCCTATTATTCATGGAAGGATGCAGGCGTGGATATTAGTTTCGGCGGTGCAACCACAGCGGCAGCGGAGGCACAGGGACTGGATGAAGCCGGAAAGACAGTCTCCTTTGATGAGTTACAGCCGGGAGACCTTATCTTCTACAGTTTTACAAGCAACGGAAGATATAAGAACATCAGCCATGTGGCAGTATATGTCGGAAATGGCAAGGTGGTAGAGGCACTTAATGAAAGTCTTGGTGTGGTCTACAGGGATGTGGCAAGCACAGGAAAGATTGTTGTGATTGGAAGACCATAACAGAAAATTTGCGGAGAGGGCATAGTCCCTCTCTGAGACTGGAGGTAAGAATGGATTTAAAAGATATGATACTGGTAACAGAAAACGACAGGGGAACAGAGATAAATATGCTGATGACTCTGGATGATTATAAGAGTTTTATAGCAATTGATGACATGTCAGAGCTTGCAGACCATCTGTTGCAGCTTGGAAGGACACTTGGTGAAGCAGATAACTTCACAGAGTATTACAGGGCAGCAAATGTAACTGTATCTGCGAGATTCTGTCTGGATGATATTCAGCTGGGACACTTTCTTCAGGGACTTTATAACGATTCCAAAGAAATTCGGTTTGATAAAGAAGCCAGTTCTTCTGAATGTGTTGCAAAGCTTAAGGAGATTGGAATGACCGATAAGGGCTGGGTGGATGATTTTAACCTGCATTATGAAAGTGTGGACAGATTATTTGAAAGGGGACAGACATTCCATAACTTCAATGACCATGATTACATGGTGCTTGAAGCATTATCACCAAGGAATCTTGTGGTGATGGATATGAAGTCAGGTTCCCTTACAATCGCCCTTGGTGCGACAGAGTATAAGCGTTATCACAAGGATGAGAAGCCTACAAAGGACAATACCACAATCGGGGTATCGTGGGAGCATGGCATTTATCTTGGTTCCACACTCTCAACCACGAATTTCAAGGCATACAAGAGGGAGTATGGTACACCGGAAAAGATAGAGGATATCTATGATTACAGGGCAAAGCTAAAGCAGAAGTTCTATTTTTATCAGGATATGTCAAAGGATGATGATGTGCCAAAGAAACTGCAGAATGATTTCCTTCACCAGATGTATGAGGATTTCGGAACGATTGAAGAGGACTGTTTTTACGACAGGTTGGAAGATGGAAAGTACGATGAGGGCTTTAAGGAAAGACAGGTAAAGGAAGAAAAGAGCCGATGATGAGATTTTTACAGGAGGCGATATCATATGGAACAGGAATTTGATGTTGAGATAAAAGAAGTGCTTTCACGAGTACAGAAAGTAAAGGCAGAGTCGCTTGACGATGCCATTAATAAGGCAATGGATATGTATTATGCAGAGCAGATAGTCCTTGGAGCAGAGGACATGAAGGGAGTTGATTTTGCGCCTATCAGCGAAGGTCAGCTCCCTTCTTCATTAAAAGAAAACGGAGGAAAAGCAAGATGAAAAGTGATTCAACAACAGTAATTAAGAACATGGAGTTTTTAGTAAAGGAACTTCATAAGGAGTGGGACAGATCGGGTGCTTCTAAGGCATCCGTTATTATTTCCCTTGAGGAAGTAGATGGTATCAATGATAAGTTAAAAGAGATTATCTATCAGACACAGAAGTCAGTCGATGAGGATGAGCTGACCTTTAAACAGAGCATTGCAAAGTCAAAGGAGTGCTATGTGCTTCTTCGTGTGGTGCGTAAGATTGCAAAGAAAAAGGATAAATGCGAAAAACAGGCAATCGACAATGAATTTGCAATCGAGCTGGATAAGGATGAGTTAAAGCTATTTAAGGGATTGTTTGCAGAGATGTTTAAGTAGAGGAGGACAAAGGTATGGGCGTTGATATGAAGGTCAAAGCGATATACGATTCTGAAATTGGTAACATCACCAGATCAGAAAAGAACTGGAAGGATGTGTTAAAGGTCGCAGGTCAGTTATACCGCTATGAATTTGACAATATCGTTATGGTAACAGCTCAGAGACCTCCGGAAAAAAGCACACTCATGGCAGATTATGATACCTGGAAAAAGGTGGGAAGATATGTAAAGCGTGGTGCGAAAGGCTGCGCTATCTTCCCGTCAAGGGCACTGAATCCACGCATGAGGTATATATTTGATATCAGTGATACCGGAGGGAAGAATGTTAAGCTGACATGGGACCTTGAGGGAGAAAATCTTAAAGATTATGTGGATTTTCTTGTGTCAGAAGGTCAGATTGAGCAGTACGATAACAGCGACAGGGAGTCTCTAAAAAATATATTAAAACAGTTTACAGGAACAGATGTTTGGTTTATAATAAAAGAAGAGTTCGGAGACCGAATGACCGAGCTTATGCAGCTATCAGGTAGTGTGATAAAGGAAGAAAGTAAGAAACGCAATGGCTTACAGCAGGAAATGGACATGGAGCAGCTTGTATATGCAAGTGTCATGTATGCTGTAGGGACGAGATGCGGATTTGACTTATCTGTGCAAGAACAGGATTTCAGTCAGATCGTAAATATCAAAGACGAAGAGATCATTTACCGTCTTGGTTCCATTGTATGCGATGTCTCCTGTAGTGTTCTTAGAGAATTAAGTCGTAACTTAAAGGCAATCGAGAGCGAAAGGAGAATTGGATATGTTAGAAGAAATGACTTACAAGGAAGTGGACGGACTGCTTTATCCGCAGATAGAGATGCCGGACGAGACGGAGGATCTCACGAAGCTGGGCAAATACGGAAGGATGGCGATGAACTATCTAAAGGAGAACGAGCCGGCAAGATACAAGACGCTGATGAGATTCGGGAAGATGTACGAGAAGATGTCAGCGGTAGAGGAGGAAGCGAACCAGCTGTACGACCAGTTAGAGATGCAGTATCTGGCGAAGCACAAGCCACAGAATCCGTCATCGACAATGGAGATGTGGAAGATAAGAGAGCAGGCGAAGATGCAGGCAGAGGAAGTGGTACTGAATCAGATAGTGATGCGATTCCACTAGAATCAGATGATACAGAACTGAATAGGGAACTTGATGAAATCAATTCATTGGGTGTTAGTAAGGAAGCCGAATATACACAGGCTTCCTTTTTTTTCGACCAGAACGGGCAGGCAAGCATTGGCACCATTCATACTGAGGACGAAAACAATAATCAGTTTATGCGTCAGTTCGAGCAGGACAGAAAAGCTGCATTAGCAGGTAAATACAATTACCTGAATCCCAAAAAGTCTGCAACAGTACCAAGTGAGTATATCAAACAGGTGCTTATGAGAGGTACAGGTTTTATCGGTGGTAAAGGCAGGGTATGCAAGATTTTTGAAACTGAGATTGATGCAGGAACCAGGGCAAAGCGTATCAAAGCAGAATATGGTCAGGGAGGTGCAGGCTGGCCGGTTGACGGACTGGGACTGCACGGATATGACACATTTCATGGGAACGGACTGCGTTTTCAGTGGCGAGATGAGGATGGAGAGGTTGAAGGATATGTTTCATGGAAAGATATCGAAAAAGAGCTTGGTGTCCTTATTCTTACAGGGGAATACCAGCCTGAGACACCTCGTATTGATGAGCTTGCGATGGACGGACTCCGTGAGGATGATGAGGTCATTGATGCCGAATATCGGGAAGTGGAACCGGAAGAGGCAGAATCAGAGATTGATGATTATGCAATACCGGATGAGCCGGAGAGCTATGCTTCTAACAGAGATTATGTAAGTGCAAAAGGCATGACACCACAGGAAGCTGCCGATGAAGACCGCATGGTAACACAGGCAGAATATGGTGCAGAGATAGAAGCTGAAACATCTGAAAAAGATCCATCAGAGCTTCAGTATATTACACCGATTGATTATGCCAAGCGTATTGCAGAGCTTGATGAAGACCTGCGTGATGTGGCGGAGATTCTTGTAACAGATTGCAGCTGCTACACTCCGTTTAGGGCATTCCTTATGGATGTGGTGCAGTCTGATTTTGCATTTATGCCCAATAAACTTGACCTTATCAGGGATATTGCATTAGGGACAGATAATGCAGAAAGAAAGGCATATTCCAACAATAAGTATGGTCTTGTGGAGTACTCAATCAGAAGCGGATATGTGAAGATCAGCTATAAGAACAGGAATGGTGTGCGTAAAGAAGGTGCTCTCGATTGGCGTGAGTTATATGAAATCTTATCTTATATGGTAAAACAGCCATTTTACTGCGGAGAAGACCAGAAGAAGTATTATCAGGAGACAAAGCAGAAGGCTGACAGGGATAAGATGAATCCGGTCTATAAGAGATTCTTTGATATCGAGGATAGTGTAAAAGCCAATCGTCTTGAAACCAGGGAAAGAGCAATAGCGAATGGCTGGGAAACCAAGATTGATGAGAATGGACATGTGGTTTCAGATGATGCAGTATCAGTATCTGTGGAAGATGTTCAGGCTGATACAGAATCACAGGAAACTGTAGATTTTACACCAAAGCAGGAGCCGGTACAGCAAGTAGGAAGTCTTGAAAATGAGAAGAATGTTGCCGGGCAGACGAAGCACAACTTCCACTATAATCTCTGGGAAATGGAAAAAGGTGGTGCCAAGACCAGATACCAGTGGAATATGGATGCAATCCGCACTCTAAAGCAGATTGAATCAGAAAACAGGCTTGCCACACCGGAGGAGCAGAAAGTTCTGTCGAAGTTTGTCGGATGGGGCGGACTGTCACAGGCATTTGACGAGGAAAACGCAGGCTGGAGCAAAGAGTATGTAGAGCTGAAAGAACTTTTATCTGATGAGGAATACAGTGCTGCCAGGGCAACAGTAAATAACGCCTTTTACACTTCACCGGAGATTGCCATGTGCATGAATTCGGCACTTGTCCAGTTTGGTTTCAGAGGCGGCAATGTATTAGAGCCATCCATGGGTATCGGTAACTTCTTTGGAAGTATGCCGGAAACAATGCATGAAGCAAAGCTGTATGGAGTGGAGCTTGACAGCATTTCGGGAAGAATCGCAAAGCAGCTTTATCAGAATGCTAATATTTCTATCACAGGATTTGAGAATACCACATATCCGGATAACTTCTTTGATGTGGTTGTTGGAAATGTGCCATTTGGTGATTACAAGGTATTTGATCCAAAGTACAACAAATATAATTTCCGTATCCACGATTATTTTCTGGCAAAAGCACTTGATCAGGTAAGACCGGGAGGCATGGTTGCGGTGATTACCACAAAGGGAACACTTGATAAGGCAAATCCTACTATCCGAAAGTATCTGGCTGAAAGAGCAGAGCTTGTGGGAGCGATAAGACTTCCGAATACTGCATTTAAAGATAATGCAGGAACCGAAGTGACAGCAGATATCCTGTTTTTGCAGAAAAGGGAGAGAAAGATTGATATTGAGCCGGACTGGGTACACCTTGGTGTAACTGAGAATGGCATTGCAGTCAACTCTTATTTTGCAGAGCATCCGGAAATGATGCTTGGTTCTATGAAATATGATACAAGGATTTACGGACAGGACAGCAGATACACAGTCTGCGTGAATGATGATGAGAACTTCAATATTTATGAAGCATTAAACAAAGCTATCGGTAATATCAAAGCACAGATGACAGATTTTGAGAGAGTGGCAGATGAGGCGGAGCAGACGGAGGAAGTTATCCCGGCTGATCCGGATGTGAGAAACTACACTTACACATTTTTTGAAGGAAAGCTCTATTACAGGGAAAATTCCGAGATGGTAAGAAAAGAAGTATCACAGACTGCCGAGGAGCGAATCAGAAGCCTTGATGAAATCAGACAGATAACAAGAGATCTGATTGATATCCAGATGGATGGCTGCAGCGAGGAGGAGCTTTCTGATAAGCAGAGACTTCTTAATGTAAAATATGATGCCTTCGTAAAGCAGTATGGAGCCATTACTTCAAAAGCAAACAGAATAGCTTTCAGAGATGACAGCGATTACCCACTTCTTTGCAGTCTTGAAGAAGTAAATGAAGACGGGGAGGTGAAAAAAGCGGATATGTTTTATAAGCAGACGATTAAGGCAAAGACTGTCATAGACAGGGTTGAGACTGCTGTGGAAGCATTGAATGTATCCGTCAATGAATTTGGATATGTAAATCTTGCCTATATGCTCTCTATCTATGAGCCGGACATTACTAATGCAAAGGAAGAACTTGCAGAAAAGTCCGGGCAGACAGCTGATGAGATAACATTTAGTGATGATGCTTTGGCAGAGCTTAGAAGGGCAGCTCTTGTGGAAGAGCTGGACGGACTGATTTTCCTTAATCCCGACCGCTACAACGAGAACAATCCCGACATCGGCTGGGAGACGGCAGACGAGTATCTTTCCGGCAATGTGAGAGACAAGCTACGAGTAGCAAAAGCTATGGCAGCGGATACAAACAATCCACAGGCAGAAAGATTTGCAGGCAATGTGGCAGCACTTGAAAAGGTGCAACCGGAATGGATTGAAGCCTCGGATATTGATGTAAAGATTGGTACGACATGGATTGAGCCGCTTGATTATGAGCAGTTTATCTATGAGCTTCTCAATACACCAAGAAGAGCAAGGGCAGTCAGAAGCCAGTTTTACAATACAGGCATTCAGGTACACTTAAATAAGATGAGCATGGAATGGTTCATCGAGAATAAGAGCATGGATAAGCATTCAGTGGCAGCTACTAAGACTTATGGTACAAGCCGCATGGATGCTTATTCTATTTTTGAGGATACGCTGAATCTTAAAACTGTAACAGTAAGGGACAGGATTGATGACGGTGATGGCAAATATCATTACGAAGTCAATAAGAATGAGACAATGCTTGCAAGGGAAAAACAGAACATGATCAAGGAGAAGTTCAAGGAATGGCTGTTTGCAGAGCCGGAGCGAAGACAGAAATATGTGGAGTATTACAACGAGACATTCAATAACATCCGTCTGCGTGAGTATGACGGAAGCCACTTACAGTTTCCGGGAATGAATCCGGCGATTGAGTTAAAGCCACATCAGAAGAATGCGGTGGCAAGAATCCTTCTCGGAGGAAATACCCTGCTGGCACACTGCGTTGGTGCCGGAAAATCCTTTGAGATGATGGCTGCCTGTATGGAGCAGAAGAGACTCGGACTTGCCAATAAGACAATCATGGTTGTTCCAAAGCCGCTCATCGGTCAGACGGCATCAGAGTTTTTAAGGCTTTATCCGTCAGCAAATATCCTGGTTGCCACAGAGCGTGATTTTGAAAAAAGCCGCAGAAAGCAGTTCGTATCAAGGATTGCAACAGGTGACTATGACTGTATCATCATGTCGCACTCGCAGTTTGAAAAAATCCCGATCTCAGCAGAGAGAAAGGAGCGAATGCTTAACGAGCAGATTGATGAGATCAGCTATGCGATTGATGAGATGAAGGAGCGTAACGGGGAGCGTTGGACTGTAAAACAGATGGAAAGCCAGAAGAAAAAGCTGGAGGAACAGCTGAAATCTCTATCTGATGAGAGCAGGAAGGATGACCTTATTACCTTTGAGGAACTTGGTGTGGATTCAATTATGGTAGACGAAGCACATAATTTTAAGAACCTTGCGATTTTTTCCAAGATGAATAATGTGTCCGGTATCAGCAGCAGTGGAGCGAAAAAGTCAACGGATATGCAGCTTAAATGCCAGTATTTGTCTGAGATAAATGATGGCAGAGGCATTGTGTTTGCAACTGGTACACCGATATCCAATACCATGTGTGAGATGTATGTCATGCAGCTTTACTTGCAGAAAGCGGCACTTGAAGAGATGGGAATTTATCACTTTGATTCATGGGCAGCAAACTTTGGTGAGGTAACTACCGCATTGGAGCTTACAGTTGAGGGAAGTGGTTTCCGATTTAAGAGCAGGTTCAATAAATTTACGAATCTGCCTGAGCTTATGAATATCTTCCGTGAGGTAGCCGATGTGCAGACAGCAGACATGCTTGACCTTGATGTACCGGCTCTTCGTGGTGGCAAGCCTATCATAGTGGAGTCGGAGCCTGACTGGTATGTAAAGCAGGTCATGGAAGATTTTGTTGTGAGGGCAGAGCGTATCCGAAGTGGTGGAGTTGACCCAAGTGTAGATAACTTCCTAAAGATTACCCATGAGGCACGCCTTCTTGGAACGGATGCAAGGCTGATTGATAAGGATGCACCGAACAATCCGGATGGAAAGCTCAATAAGGTAGCAGAGAATGTGTGGAAAGAATATGAGAAAGGAAATGCTGATGGTCATATAGGCTGCCAGCTTATTTTTTCGGACATCGGTACACCGGGACCGGATAAGGATTTTACCATCTATGATTATCTGAAAGAAACACTTATCCAGTATGGTATTCCGGCAGAGGAGATAGCTTTTATCCATGATGCAAAGACGGATGCACAGAGGGAAGCACTTTTTAAGGAGATGAGGACAGGTAAAAAGAAAGTCCTTATCGGTTCAACGGACAAGTGTGGAACTGGAGTTAATGTGCAGACACACCTTGTTGCAATGCACCATGTGGACTGTCCTTGGAAGCCAAGCTCAATAGAACAGCGAGAGGGACGAGGCATACGACAGGGCAACGAAAATGAAGAGGTGGCAATCTACAGATATGTCACAAAAGGAACCTTTGATGCATACAACTGGTCACTTGTCGAGAATAAGCAGCGTTTTATCAGTCAGGTTATGACAAGCAAGGCGGTAAGCCGAAGCTGCGAGGATATCGACGAGGCTACACTTTCCTATGCAGAGATTAAGGCAGTTGCCACAGGCAATCCTTTGATCAAGGAAAAGATGGAGATTGACAATGATGTCCAGAGATTAAAGCTCTTAAAGGCATCCTATGACAATCAGAGATATGGCTTGCAGGATAACTTTATGATTAAGTACCCGAAGCTGATTAAGACAGCAACCGAAAAGCTTGCCAATGTCCGTGAGGATGTAAAGGCAAGGGATAAAGAGCTGATTGATAATCCGGAATTTGCCATTACCATAGGCAAAGCAACTTACACAGAGCGAGTGGATGGCGGAACGATGATGCTTGAAGCAATCAGCAAGTGCAAGACCGGAGAGACAACTGCAATCGGCAAATTCCATGGATTTGAACTGCTTGTGGAAAAGAACTTTCTTGGCATTAATTATATGGTGCTTCGTGGAAAGACAGAGTACAAGGCAGAGCTTTCCACAAGTCCTGTCGGCAGTATGGTAAAGCTGGAAAATCTGTTTAATGGACTTCATGAGAACATTGATTTCTTGGAAAAGAAGATTGAGCAGTACCAGAATGACCTTGAAGCATCAAAGAATGAGTATGACAAGCCATTTGCATACAGCAAGGAGCTGGAAGAAAAACTGGCAAGGCAGTGTGAATTGAATGCCCAGCTTGACCTTGAGAACGCAAAGGCTGTGGATGCAGACTTGAGCGGACCGGAGGAAGAAAGAGAAGCAGATGACAGGATGGAATCTGCAGCAATTGTTGCAGAGGATAAAGGTGCTTATCCAGCGGACAGAGAGGGCAGAACACGATAGGAGAGTGAGTAATATGAGCATAAGAAAAGTGGTCGCAGGGCTACTGATTACAGCAGGGATTGCCATTATGGCAGTCCCTTTTTTCTGGCGGGCAACAGGAGAAAAACAGACAGAACAGCTCATAAGTGAATTTGAGCAGACATTGGAGGATGATTACGATGAAGAAACAGATGTGGAGGAAGAGCAAACCTCCATTAGTAAAGAGGATGAAGCCATTCTTAAAGAAGGCGGTGTTATCGGCATCATTGAGATACCGGGCTTAGATATCAGGTATCCGGTAATGGAAGGAACCACAAGTAAAGTACTTAATGCCGGGATTGGTCATATAGAAGAAACAGCAGGAATCGGTGAGAGTGGCAACTGCGTATTGTGCGGTCACAATGGCAGCAGATATGGCACATTTTTTACACCACTAAGTCAGATATCCATAGGTGATGAAGTGATGATAACCGACAAAAATGGGCTGAAGAACATCTATGAGGTAACAGAGACAGAGATAGTAAATCCGTATGATAACAGCATCAAGACACAGGGCGATGAAAAAGAACTAACTCTTTTTACCTGTTCCCAGAAAGGAACCATGCGTTTTGTGGTCAGGTGCATTTATAAGGAGGCGGTGATGGATGAATAAGAGATACCGATTAAGTGAGATAGAAGAGGCAGTATCGGAAATGGAAGAGCTAATCGGACTTGAGGATGATATTGCAGAGATTGATGATGACTTTCAGATAGTCGTAAGCGGCTGGTCTGTATATGTCGAAAGCATGAATCTGACACTCAGACAGGGAATAGCCTGTGTATGGGATGCGGAGGAAGGATTATTTATGCCTGATTTTGATGTGACTATCGTGTATGAGGGGAACATTGAAACACAGGAGTGGCTCTATTACGAGCAGGACGGAATGGTCGTTACACTTGGCAACTGGCTTAATGGCAGATTGTCTTGTGAACAGATAGAACAGCTTTGGTGTGAGCTTATCATACCGGAGCAAAACAAAGAACAAAAAGAAAGCGAGGAATAGCATATGAAGTATTCAATTAAAGTAAACGAAGTAAGAGCAAAAGAGGGCAGCAACATCAAAGGATTTGCAACAGTAGTATTCGGTGATTCATTTAAGATTACCAATATTGCAATCCTTGAGAATAAGGACAAGGGAGAGCTTTTTGTTTCAATGCCTAGATACCGCTCCAATGAGCGTGATGAAAGCAATGGTGTGATTTATAAGGATGTGTGCAATCCTATCACAGCAGAGTTTCGTGAGGAACTCTATACCAATATCCTTGATGCCTATGCAAGAATCAAGGAACCAGAGAAAGAGGAGACACAGAAGCAGGACAGAACACGTGAAATGCCTGAGTTTTCCGTAACTGTGACACCTTATGAGAGGGAAGGCAGTAACATCAAAGGACTTGCACGCATTTATTTTGAAAACAGTTTCATCGTAAATAATATCAATATCGTGCAAGGAAAAGAGAAAATCTTTGTATCAATGCCTTCTTATAAGACAAAGCAGGTGGATGAGCAGGGCAAGCCAATCTACCAGGATGTCTGCTATCCGGTTACAAAGGATTTCAGGGAAAGACTCTATAATGAGATTATTTCAGAATATGAGAAGGCAAAAGATAAGAGCAACGAAAAGGCGAGGGAGAGTGCCGAGAAACATCATGGCAATCCCGATAAAGAAAAAGACAAAGAGGCAACACCCTTTCGATAATCAGTAATCAGAGTACAGGGGCGGCCAAGGCTGCCCCATTTACAGAATGGAGGAAACAGAATGGATATGGAAGCAGGAAAAACACTTACCAATGAGGAGGTCATAAGAGAACTTCTCGACTTATTAAAGAAAAATGCCATGAAAGAGCAGGCAAACGATGTATTTGAGATATGCAGCTATGTGGATGGACTGGAGAAAAAGATTGATTCCATGACGGAAGAACTCACCAATATGCAGAATCAGATCAAAGAAATGCAGGAAGATACACTTGTCAATAATGCAAAAAAGGCATTGTCGGAAGCACAGGAGCAACTTAATGCCAGATGTGAGCAGATAAAGTCGCAGGTATTGGAAGTGAAAGCACAGGTCAAATCTACAGCAAAGAGCATAGTTGATGAAGCAAAGGCAAAGGGAAGAGCTGCATTATACAGGGTGTCTGAGTTCTTAGAAATTAAGAAAAAACTTCTTGATATCCGAGAGAATGTAAGAGGTGCAATCAAGACCACGGATAAGGATATAGCAAAGACAGCACTTCTTGCAAAAGGACTTCGTGAAGCTGGTCAGACAGCAGCTAGTGCATTCCGTACTTTTGCTGACAAACCGGAGGTAGATTATTCACAGAAAGAGCAGAAACATCCCATTACAAAGGCGGTGCTTGCCCCTA
The DNA here is from genome assembly GCA_012519695.1 of Clostridiales bacterium. Classification (GTDB taxonomy): domain Bacteria; phylum Bacillota; class Clostridia; order Lachnospirales; family Lachnospiraceae; genus Petralouisia. The sequence continues at coordinate 131,525 of JAAYPT010000013.1, forward strand.
TGAAAGCAGTGAAAAAGATGCTTGTATCAATGGAGCTTCATCTGGATGCATCTATTGATAAGCTGGATAATCTGGCTATGAATGTGCAGCTTGATAAGGAGAAGCATATGGAGAATGCGAAGGAGCAGGAACAGACAGAGTCGGAGAGGACAGAAGCTGAGCGAGTGGAAGCAGAGGTTGTATATTCACCGATGGTCGCTGAGCCGCAGGAGTATCAGTATAATGCAGATGCATTTGAGGCTAGAGGAGTGGATGATGTGAAGCAGGAAGCGGCACACAAGGAAGTACCGAAGGTAAGAGAAGATAAAGCCAGATAGATGTGAGGACGTATCATCAGAAATGGTGGTACGTCTTTTTTTGGTGGAATGGAGATGTCATTTATGATATAATTTACTTAGATTTATGGTTTTTGATATTGTTGAATGATCTCATATAGTAAGATCGAATTGGAGGAATAGACATGGTGTATTGTTCAAAATGTGGTAAACAAATGGATGATAGTGCAACATTCTGCTCAGGCTGTGGAGCACCATTACAGAATCAAATTAATTATGCAGTACCGGATATTAACAAAGCTCGTAAGCCTGGATTTGGAGTAGCAGCACTTGTGCTTGGTATAGTGGGAGTATTAGCATGGATTATTCCAATAATTGGATTACCAGTTGGAATTATAGCTTTGGTACTTGGAATAATAGGATTAAAGAAGAGTAGTAAAGGAATGTCAATAGTGGGTATTGTATTAGGTATTATATGTCTTGTGTTGACAATAATAAATAGTGCAATCGGTGCATATCAAGGATATCATGGCGAAGCATGGTTTCAAAAAGGTTCAAATACTATAGAAGAAAATGTCAGTGATAATCAGCCCTCAGGGAAACAAGAGACAAATGTATTCACATTACGGGATAGCGATGGGAATATACTTATGACTGGTGGTATAAAATCGGCAGAAGCAACAATGGTAGATAATGGCGACGGAATCAAGAAGGCAGTAGTACAAATAGAGTTTGATGATGAATCAACGAAAACATTTGCAGATATTACTACAAATAATATTGGAAATACGATAGGTATTTATTTGAATGATGAAATGATTGCAAATCCAAGGGTAATGTGTGCAATAACTGAAGGTAGTTGTCAAATAGAAGTAGATACATATGAACAGGCTCAGGTATTGTCTGAGGCGCTTGAAAAGTGCAAATAATATTTGCAATATGGAAGTAAATTGTGCCAAGTCCCGTTTTTTGGACATTAAATGATATAAAATAGGAATCAAGATAGAAGTATCCTGCCTTGGTTCCTTTTTTCTTTAGAAAATAGCATTCAATATTTGCAAATGCAAATTGTATATTCGCAATTTGTATGCTATACTTATAATGATGGTATTAGATTACGACAATTGTTAGAGAGAGGAAATACATATGGCAATTAGTTATAATGGATTGTGGAAACTACTGATTGATAACAATATGAAAAAGGGAGATTTGTGTGCCAAGACTGGTCTTAGTTCCAGTACAATAGCAAAGATGACAAACTGCGAGTCAGTTAAACTATCTGTTCTGGAAAAAATCTGCAAAGAGCTGGATTGTAACTTTGGAGATTTGGTTGACTATGTACCGGATGAAGAAGAAAAGTAAATTACCTTATGGAGGAAAATGAAATGGCTACGAGAAGTGCAAAAATAGATCAGAAAGCAGACCTGATATGGGCAATAGCTGATAAGCTGACCGGAGTATATAAACCACATGAATATGGAGATGTTATATTACCGCTTACAGTAATCAGACGTTTTGACTGTATTCTTTCCGATACAAAGGATGCAGTTTTGCAGAAATATGAGGAAGTAAAAAATCTTCCGATGAAGGATGTTTTACTTCGTAAGGCAGCAGAAAAAGATTTTTATAACACCAGCAAATATACATTTGAGAGACTTATGGATGATCCTGATCACATTGAAGAGAATTTCAGAGATTATCTGAATGGATTCTCAGCAAATGTGCAGGACATCCTTGAGAAGTTCAAGTTTGATGGTCACATCACCACTATGGCAAATAAGGGAATTCTTTATATTGTTTTAAAGGAATATACAACAGATAGAGGAAATCTTCACCCGAATGAAATCTCTAACCTTGAAATGGGCTATATCTTTGAAGAGATTATAAGAAGATTTTCAGAGTCTCATAATGAAGATGCAGGACAGCATTACACTCCAAGAGAAGTTATCCAGCTTATGGTTAATATTCTCTTCTATGATGATAATGATATTCTTTCTGGCAATAATGTAGCAAAAACAATTTATGACCCGGCATGTGGAACCGGAGGTATGCTTTCTGTTGCAGAGGAATATTTACATAGTCTGAATGCTTCTACGGAACTTGTATCCTTCGGACAGGAAATTAACGATCAGACATTTGCAATTTGTAAGGCAGATATGCTGATTAAGGGTAACAATGCAGATTATATCAAGGATGGCAACACGTTATCAGATGACCAGTTTGCAGGCAGTACCTTTGATTATATCCTTTCAAATCCTCCGTTCGGACGTGAGTGGAAGAATGAAAAGGCAAAAGTAGAGGAAGAGGCTAAGCTTGGCTTTGGAGGCAGATTTGGAGCAGGGCTTCCGGCGGCAAGTGACGGACAAATGCTATTTCTTATGACAGCAATATCAAAGATGAAAGATATTGATAAAGGTGGAAGCAGAATAGCAATCATTCACAATGGTTCACCACTCTTTACAGGTGATGCAGGGAGCGGACCTTCTGAAATCAGAAGATATATTCTCGAAAATGATTTACTTGAGGCAATCGTTGCTTTACCGAATGATATTTTTTACAATACAGGAATTGCAACCTATATCTGGGTATTGTCAAATAAAAAGGCAGGTACAGTCAGAGAGGGCAAAGTGCAGCTGATCAATGCCAATGAGATGTTTGTGAAGAGAAGAAAGGCATTGGGAAATAAACGAAATGATATTTCGGAGGATTATATCACAGAGATTACAAAGATATATGGTGATTTTAAAGAGAGTGAAATCAGTCAGATTTATGATAACGAGGATTTTGGTTATACCAAGATTACAGTAGAAAGACCGCTTCGTGATGAAGAAGGCAATCTGGTATTGAAAAAAGGAAAGAAACAGCCGGATACTAGTCTTCGTGATACAGAAAATGTTCCGTTAAAAGAGGACATCAAAGAGTACTTTGAAAGAGAAGTGTTACCTTTCGCACCGGATGCATGGATAGATACGAAAAAGTCAAAGGTGGGATATGAGATTCCATTTACAAGATACTTCTATAAGTATGAAGCTCCAAGACCATCTGCTGAAATTATGGCAGAGATTATGGATTTGGAGACAGATCTGTCCGGAAGTCTTGAGGAGGTATTTGACCTATGAGAGAGATGAAGGATAGTGGAGTGGAATGGATTGGAGAGATACCTGTAGATTGGAAATTGAGTAAAATTAAACATCATTTTTCAATTAGCTCTGGTACAACACCTAAAAGTGATGAGCCCGAATATTGGGATGGGGATATTGTTTGGATTACTCCAGCCGATTTCAAAACTGATGATGTTTTTGTAAGTAAGGGACATAGAAATTTATCGCTGGAAGGATATATGGTGAGTTCGTTACAACTAGTTCCAGCAGGAAATATTATTTTCTCTAAGAGAGCACCTATTGGACAAGTAGTAATTAATGCTATTGATTTGTGTACCAATCAAGGTTGTCTGGCAGTAGTATTAAATGATGATTCAGATGTACGATTTTATAGATATGTAATGAGTATTGCAACAGAAGAGTTTGAACTGGCAGGAAGTGGAACAACATTTAAGGAGATTTCTGCAACGAGCTTTGGAAACATACTCTTGCCATTAACATCAAAACAAGAGCAAACGAAATGTGCAGATTATTTGGATGTCAAGTGTTCAAAGATTGATGTAATTATTGAAAAGCAACAGGCAATTATTGAAAAACTAAAGGAATACAAATTGTCAATTATTACGGAAGCAGTAACCAGTGGAATAAATCCAGATGTAGAGATGAAGGATAGCGGAAGTGTTTGGTTTGGAAGCATTCCTACAAATTGGGAAATGAAAAGGTTGAAGTATGTATTTCATATTCAGAAAGATATTGCAGGAGAAGAAGGACATACTGTTTTGTCAATTACACAAAAAGGAATAATTCCTAAAGATTTTTCTAACAATGAAGGACAGTTTGCAAATAGCTATGCAAATTATCAGTTAGTTCATAAAGGTGATTTCGCAATGAATCATATGGATTTGCTGACCGGTTGGGTAGATATTTCAAAGTACGAAGGAGTTACGAGTCCTGATTATAGAGTTTTTGTATTAAATGATAAGAATGGTATGTGTCCAGAGTATTATCTGTATATGATGCAAATGTGTTATAGTGCACGAATTTTTTACGGATTAGGACAAGGAGTAAGTGGTATGGGAAGATGGAGACTTCAAGCAGATAAGTTTTTGAATTTTCATATTCCTATTCCACCATATGATGAGCAGAAGATAATAGCTGATTATATTACTGATAAGGTAAATCATATTGAGGTTGAGATTGATAAAAGAAATAAACTTGTTGAAAAATATCAGGAATATAAAAAATCCCTAATCTACGAAGTTGTCACAGGCAAAAAGGAGGTGTAACTCATGTCAGATTTTGATGTAAAAGAGAAGCGATTTGAAGAAGATATCGAAGACTATCTGATTCATCATGGCGGATATACCAAAGGAAATCCGAAGAAATTTAATCGGGAATCAGGACTTGATGAGGAAACATTTGTGGAATTTATCAAGACAAGCCAGCCTAAGAAATGGGAAAGATATGTGAAAATTTATGCGGAGAATTCCGAAAAGCAGGTAGTTGAACGCTTCAAAAGAGAAGTGAAAACCACCAACCTTTTGAATGTGATGCGACATGGCTTTATGGACAGAGGCATCAAGTTTTATCCAATTTTCTGGAAGCCGGAGACCACTTTGAATGAGACTACACAGATTCAGTATGATGCGAATATCTTTCATTGTACCAGACAGCTTCATTATTCTGTACATAATGAGAACAGTATTGATATTGTGCTTTTTGTAAATGGTATTCCGGTGGTATCTATGGAGTTGAAATGTCAGTTTACAGGACAGGATACTACAAATGCGATTAATCAGTATAAGTTTGATCGTGCCGGTAAGGATGCGATTTTTGCCCTTAAGGAAAGGGTATTGGTACATTTCGCTGTAGACCTTACCAATGTTTATATGACTACAAGACTTGAGGGCGCACACACTTATTTTCTGCCATTTAATCAGGGAAGTAATGGCGCCGGAAAAGTAGGTGGCAAAGGAAATCCTGTAAATCCAGATGGATATGATACTGCATACCTTTGGGAAAGGGTACTCTGCAAGGACAGCCTGATGGAAATCCTTCAGAAATATATGCACTTGCAGCAGGAGTACGATAAGAACGGAAATCTTGTGAAAGAAACAATGATTTTTCCTAGATATCATCAGCTAGATGTAGTCACGAAACTGTTGGAAGATGTGAAAAAGAATGGTTCAGGCAAGAGTTATCTTATCCAGCATAGTGCAGGCTCAGGAAAGTCCAATTCGATTGCATGGCTGGCACACAGACTGACAGGACTTCATGATTATGAAGACAATAAGATTTTCCAGTCAGTAATCATCGTTACTGACAGACGAGTATTGGACAGCCAGTTGCAGTCTACGGTATATCAGTTTGACCATGTGGAGGGCGTGGTTAAGAAAGTAGATAAAAATTCGGGACAGCTTAGAGACGCAATCAATGATGGTGTAGGCATTATCATCACTACATTACAGAAATTCCCGGTAATCTATAAAGAGGTGGATTCTGCAAACAAAAGATTTGCCATTATTATTGATGAGGCACATTCTTCACAGACCGGAGATGCAGCGAAAAAATTAAAAAGAGCATTAGCTGATACAGAAGAAATTCTGAAAGAGTATGCCGAGATGGAAGACGAGGACGAGAGAAATCGTAAGGACGATGAGGATAAGCTCTTAGATGAGCTGGCAGCACAGGGGATGCATAAGAACTTATCATTCTTTGCATTTACGGCAACTCCAAAAGGAAAAACATTGCAGCTGTTTGGTCAGAAAGATGCGGAAGGAATCTATAGACCTTTCCATATCTATTCCATGAGACAGGCAATAGAGGAGCATTTCATATTGGATGTTCTGCAGAACTATATGACCTACAAAATGTATTACAAGATTGCCAAGATTATTGAGGATAATCCGGAATTTGATACAACAGCAGGTTCAAAGGCTATTGTAAATTATGAGACACTGCATCCACATAATATCTCTCAGAAGACCGCCATTATGCTGGAACATTTTATGAATGTCACAAGACATAAGATAGGTGGCAGAGCGAAGGCTATGGTTGTTACACCATCCAGACTTCATGCAGTACGATATGTGCAGGAATTTAAGAGACAGATAAAAGAAAAAGGACTGAATGACCTTGAAGTGTTAGTCGCTTTTTCCGGTGAAGTGAAAGATAACGATGATGTGTTTACTGAAGAGGGAATGAACAAGGATAAAGAAGGCAAGACAATCAAAGAAAAGGCTTTACCGGAAACATTCCATACAGATGATTATGGAATCCTTGTTGTTGCGGAAAAATATCAGACAGGCTTTGATGAACCATTGCTTCACACCATGTTTGTGGATAAGAAATTGTCCGGTGTAAAGGCAGTACAGACTTTATCAAGATTGAATCGTACTACAAGAGGAAAAGTAGATACCTTTGTACTTGATTTTGTGAATTCAGCAGAGGATATCAAAGCATCTTTTGAGCCATTCTATGAGGAAACTGTGCTCTTGGAGGAAACAGATCCTAATGTTGTATATGACATGAAGAACACCTTGGATGATTTCAGGGTATATCAAAAATCAGAAGTGGATAAATTTGCAGATATTTTCTATCAGAGTGAGAATCAATCAGCTGGTGATCTTGGAAAACTCCAGGGACAGTTAAGACCAGCGGTAGACAGATATGAAGTACTTGAAGTTGAAAAACAGGATATATTCAAGTCTACATTGGCAAGCTTTAATCGTGTGTATGCCTATATTACACAGGTATGCAGGTTATTTGACAAGGATATTCACAGATTCAGTATTTATTCAAAGTTTTTATACACGATGCTTCCAAAAGGACATGGTGGAGAGAAGATAAATATTGATGACAAAGTTCTTCTTGAATACTATAAGCTGGAAAAAGACTTTGAAGGTCCGATAGAACTTGAAAGCACAGAAGGCGGATATACACCTATCTCCGGTGATTCCGGTCATAGAGAGCCTAAGAAAGATCCGCTGACAGTAATTATTGATAAGATAAATGAAAAGTATGGAACACATTTTACAGAAATGGATAAAGTACTTGTTCAGATGGAAAATGATTATGCCAATCAGGAGAAGTGGCAGAGCTACGCAAAGAACAATGACAGGGCAACCTTTATGTTGTTGTTTGAAAAGGATTTTCCGAATATGGCAGCAGACAGATATGAGCAGAATGACCAGTTTTTCAGAAAACTATTTGATGATCCGGATATGATGAAACAGGTAATGGAAACGGTAGGTTCTGTACTGTATGAGAGATTGAAGAAGAAATATATCTTTGATCCAAAGTCTGGCGTAATTGAAGAGGCGACACCAGAGACTTATGTGGAAGATACATATTTGACGAAGAAATAAGGAAGTGAAAACATGCAGTTAGGATGGATAGATTTTTCAAAAGAAGACCGGCAGAAGGCATTAGATGTGATCAACCTTCTGAGTGAACAGGGAGCAGTCGATGAACTTGGAATCGGCATTATTCGTGATGCTTTTGCCAATTATTTCTTTCCGGGGACTTCTACCATCCAGACCAGGGCAAAGTATTTTCTAATTGTTCCATATGTGCTTCGAGAAGCTGTCGATGGTAGATATGGGAAAGATGTTAACAGAGTTCTTAGGGCGATTGATTCTGCTGAAAAAGATTGTGGAATCAGGCTGTTAGAAGCAGATCCAAAGGCAGAAGGAGTCATTGGAACCCGTGTTCTGCCAAATGGCTGGGTGGCGAGAAAACCTTCAGATATTTACTGGAATGGAATTCGTACCTTTGGAATATTCTGTGATTATGGTCTGTCTATACCAGAGTATGTTTCATTGGCGGTAAAGCTAAAAGAACAGAAGTCTGTCAGCCGGTTAGGAAACAGAAATGATGATGCAGAGGAAAATGATAAGGATGATTCGGATGCAGGAGATATCGGCAATATTAGATTCTGGAATCTTCCGATTTATCATGATGATTGGAGAGACAACCTTACAATAGAGCTGACGCAGGAGGAAGCTTTCTATCTGGATAAGCAGATTCAGAAGTCAACGAAAGGGTCTCTTTTGGAATATGTGTTGAAAAATCATATTGATTTGAATGAATATGATGATTTTGCTTCTTTAACGGCTGAACTATCAGAAAAAGTAAGTGAAAAGCTAGCATATATGATGAAGCTTGCCTGCGATTTTAATAATCTGGTGTATATGGCAAGAGTAAGATACAATGTCATGCTTTCAGAAGGCGAGAATACATACGCAAATGATGAATGGAGCAGGTTGCTTCCGGATATAAGGCATAATGCGACAGTCGATCTGGATGCAGTGTTTGGAGAATTGCAGTTGATAAATCCAAGGGCAAAGAGCTTCCTGTGTGGGATACAAGCAGCATTTATGGCATCTGATACCCACATGGCGGATGAACTGATTCGTAAGAGGGAACGGAGCCTGAAAGGAGCAGCCAGAGCGAAGTTAAGCAGAACAAAGGAATTTGATCATTCAAAATGGGTAGGCGGTGGAATGCTTGATTACAGATTCTCAAATGCTAGAAGAATTGTGAATGACATCTATTCCGGGGAGGTGAGTGCTGATGTTTAGACCGGATTCAAACCGAGATAGAACGGATTACAGCGGTATTTTGATGCCTCCGGACGGATATAGACTAGACAGAGCAGTAGGCACTACATATTCACTTGACCTGGAAGCACTCACAGCTGTGGCGATATGCCTTGGATTATCTGAAGAAACAGATAGTAAGCTTATGCAGAATCCAATTGGTATGCTGAATGCATTGCAGAAGGTGTCAGATAAAATTGTGCTGTTTTGTGAAGCAGGACAGATTAAAGTGCCAACAAAACCGACTGCACTATCTATTTTATTAGAGAAAATGGTAGTAGAGGTCGCACTTCCAAAAGATAGACAGCTTGGTCGATATCCGTCATTTCATCCGAAAACATGGGTATTAGCATATGTAAACGCTGATGGAGATAAAAAATATCGTTTTGTGGTAATGAGCAGAAATCTGACTTTTGACAGGAGCTGGGATATCAGCTTTGCAATGGATAGCAGTAAAAATGTCAGACAGAAGAAAAAGACTCAGCCTATCTGTGATTTTCTGGATTATCTTGTAACGAATGTGCATAATACCAGCAATAATGCCGGAAAGAAAAGAAATCTGATTCGTGGATTATGTTCAGACATTAAGGATGTATCCTTTTCACTTGATAGTAAAATATTTGGAGAGAATTTTGAAGTGCTTCCACTTGGTATTGGAAAAAATGCTTACCGGATGCAGGAGGATATTCTATTCTGCAAGGAAAGAGGAAATGCCAATTCGACATTTAATGAGCTTGTAGTGATGTCTCCGTTTTTATCAGAAAGTGTGATTGCAGATTTTAACCTGACAGACAGGGCATTGTCGGACTGTAAGAGAACACTTGTTACGAGACGTTCTGAGCTTGGAAAACTCAAAGCATCAGATGTAGATAATTTTACCATCTATGCATTAAAGGATGAGATTATAGATGGTGAGGAAGAAATTTCAGATGAACTCGCAGATAAAAAGAAACAGGATATTCATGCAAAAATCTATCTGAGAAGGAAATATTCAGATGTTGACCTGTATCTTGGTTCCATGAATGCTTCCTATTCTGCAATTAATAAAAATGTTGAAATGATGCTGTGGCTTGGTACAAAGAATATGTATCTGAATGGGGATAAATTCTTAGAGGATATATTCTGTGGACCGGTAGGAGATGCAAAGAATCCATTTGAGCAGGTTACAGTAGCGGATGCTGTTTTGGAAACAGAAAGTGACAATAGAAATCTGCTGGAGCAGAAAATTAAGGACTTGTGCCGAGTGAAAAGGCAGGCTGTAATTTCAGAAGATAATGAGAATGCTGGAAAGTACAAGATAGAGGTTGAGTTCAGTGGTATTGAATCTGATAGTGAGGTTACAGTATCACCATTTAATTCAAAGCAGGAGCAGACATTGTCAGAACATATAGAGTTTTTAGAGCTTGAGATCTTGCAGTTATCTGAGTTCTATGAGATTACTGCAAGATCAGGTGATGATACAATCCGCAGAATTATTATGATCCCTACAAGTGGTTTCCCGGATGACAGAGAAAGTGCTGCTGTAAACAGTGTGGTAATGCTCATGTACGGTAAAGTATCACAAGAAAATTATGTCGAATTGACAGCCGCCTCCGCTATACCGAATAAGGAAATAAAGAGTCCTCAAATTTTGCGCTACTAAATGAAGACGAGCGGAAGTAATCTCCCGCTCGTCAGTAAACTTAACTATGCCATATCAATCCCGCTTCTTTCCCGCCACCGGCACTAAGAACAGCGCGGGCAACAGCAGGAAAGCGGTACAGACCAGCCCCCAGGGTATGGACACCTGCTGGGCTACCAGCCCCACAATAGGCCCGCCGATGATCTGCCCGAAAGAGTCCAGCTGTCCGCTGGTGGAAAAGACTGTGGCGCGCATTTTCTCATCCACATGGTCGTTCATCCAGGCGGCCAGCACAGGCTCCTTGATGGTGCGCATAAGCCCCGCCAGCAGGAACACCAACAACATGAACCAAAAGCTCCGCCCCACCGCGAAGAGAACCAGGCACAGGATATACCCGGCGCTGGTGGACATGACCACACTGGTTCGGCTGACAGTCCCTTTTTTCTCCATGCGGGCGATGAGCAACTGAGAAGCCAGAATACCTAAGCCGCTGCCGATAAGACTGATAACACCGAACCAAGTGACGCTGTTCAGCGGCCCGATAACGGGTATTACCGTGTCATCCAGAAAATGAGCGGTGGAGAGCCGGTCAAAGCCTTCACTGGCAAGTCCCCCGCATAGTGTGATTGCTAAGAGCGCCAGCAACACAGGTGCGCCTTTCACAAAGCCCAGGTTGAGCTTGAACAGGCAGACAAAGTCTTTAAGCAAGCCCTGCCGTTCCTCAATAGCAGGGGAGAAGTTGGTTTCTGGCATGATGCGAACCAACACCAGCCCCAACAACAAGCACAAACTGCCCCCCAAGATGACAGGCATTTGCAGGTTTATGTTTCCCAGCAGTGTGCCCAGCACCACGCCCAGAACGCCGCCGATTTGCCCCATTTGACTGCCCCGCAGGAACACCTTGTCTATGGGTTTGTCCTCTTCCTCCGAGGCAATCCACGCCTCCAGAGCGCCGGTGATGAAGGTATCACCGCAACCCCAGACAACCTGGGCCAGCAGAACCGGCGCGAACCACGGTAGCGCACCCTCCATCAGAAAGCCCAGGCCGTAGAGGAACATTCCAATCAGCACCGAGCGCCGACGGCTATACAAATCCGCCACCACACCGGTGGGTATCTCGAACAGAAAGCAGGAGGTCTCCAGAACCGTCCCTACCAGGACAAGCTGGAAAGCATCCAGCTGCACCACCTCCAGGTGGTACACGATGGAAAGCACTGTGGACATAGAAACCGCCAGGGAAAAGACAAATCGGAACAGCAGGTAGACAGAATATGCCTTTGAATTTTTAGCAAACATGAAGTTACATTCTCCTTTACGAATCAGTGGGTTGTTTTGTGAAACAAGCCCGACTGCCGCGCAGGAAGGGCAAACTTCTCAGCCCTTTCTAACAGTGATTTTAGAAAAGGCCTCCTAAAGTGCCCAAAGCGCCGTTAAAAGACTTGTTTCTGTTTTTGCAGTTTGCCATATGAATACCTCCGATACTGAAATTAGAACAACATGGCTGTTCTTCTTCGCGATATTATAGCAAATGGGCTTTGTGTTGTCAATGTAAAGAGAAGCGAGAGCGAGAGCGAGAGCGAGAGCGAGAGCAAGTATCGACCCGTGGCCCAAATTTCGCTCCGCTCATTTGTTCCCCTGGTCTGCTACTTGTTGGGGAGTGCCTTCCCCAAACCCTGCTGACCGGCGCTCCGCGCCGGTGTTGTGGCGCAGCCGCGCCACAAAAATCCGTCAGCCCCGCCTGTTGCGTTCTCGCCTGACCAGGCGGAAATCGGAAGCCGTTTCCGCAATCGCCGCAGAGCGGCGCACCCGCCGGAATAGTACACCCGCTTTGCGTCTGTACTGTTCCATCGGGCCAATTCGACAAAACTAGACCTCA
>JAAYPT010000014.1 GCA_012519695.1 Clostridiales bacterium
CTATATGTCACCAAATGAATTCGAACGAGTATATGAAAGAACACACACTGAGGCTGAGCTTCTGGCTGGTTAAAATGGGGAAAATTTTCTCATTTTAACTTGTACTAAATCTTGACATAGAACCATATCTACAGAAGAGAATCTTCAATTTTCTAAGGAGCTTATAAGTGGAAAAAATCCTAAGATTACACTTGTTACAACGTCATACCATGTTTTTCGAGCATTAATTTTAGCAAGAAAACAAGGAATAAAATGTGTAGGGTTTGGTTCAAAAACAAAATGGTATTTCACTTTGAATGCTCTTATTCGTGAATTTATAGGTTATTTAAGTTTGAATTGGAAGAAGCATGTTTCACGAATTGCTATTGTGACGGTTTTCCTGGCAATATTGATTGTGATGGTTTACAGTAGAGGGTAAAAGGAGTTAGGTGAAACGGAGATTACCGGGCTCTATAGAGCGAGGGATGCTTCTTGAACGAAAGTTCAAGAAGATGGGACTAGAGAAGTGTTAAGTAAATCGGAGGTTGCAGCAAATTTTATATTAGAAAAGCTTCCTGAAATATGTTAAAGTGGAGAAATGATAAGAGAATCCGCTTTTCATTCATACCCGAAAAAGAAATGTATCAAAATCCACAAAAACATATCTATGCTTTCTTACGGGGAATCCCTACATTTGCAATTGTTGCGGTAGTGGTAGCCTGGATTGTAAATTTGATTTAATTAAAAAAGAAATAAAGGTTAAAATAATAATGGTTTTATGATAAAATAGTTTAAGTAAATAGTAGCTATTCATCGCTTAGGCGTTGTAAAATAAAGAACGGAAAGGATGATTTTTTATGAAGAATACAATTTTGTGTAACTGGAGGATGCACAATAAATAATCCTCCAAATAAAAAATGGAGGACACGATAATGAAGTTCGTGAAAATTACAACAGAAAATTTTGAAGAATTGAAAAAATTGCAAACAGCGTATAAGGCAGAAATTGGGGAAGATAGTCCCAAAACAGAAGAATTTCAAAGCCTATATCAGGCAATTGAAACAGAGCAGATATATTTTTATGGATGTATTTGTGAAGAAAGATTAGTAGGATGTTGTTCCGTATGCGTTACATATTCCACCTTTCAATACGGAAAGGCAGGCGTGTTTGAAGATTTTTACATTGCGCCGGCATACAGACATCAAGGAATTGCAAGACAATTGGCTCAGTTTGCATTTCAGACAAGCGGAGTAGGTTCTTTAACCGTGGGATGCGCAGATTGTGACTTAAAGATGTATCAGGCGATTGGATTTGAAATTCCGCTAGGAAATATGCTTGCATTTGAAAATTAAGAATGAAAAAGTGGCGGTATGTCTATGGAAAATAGATATACCGCTAATTAGATAAAGGAGAATTTTTAGATGGAAGAGTGGTTTACAGTAGAAAAAATAGATAATGATACATTTGTTATCAGTGAATATAAGCATTGGGAGGAGACACATTGTTATCTTTTATGCGGAAATGAAAAAGCTCTTTTAATTGATACTGGATTAGGAGTGTCAAATATTGAAAAAGTCGTAGAAAAATTAACACACCTTCCAATTATAGTAATCACTACGCATGTACATTGGGATCACATAGGAGGGCATAAATGTTTTAATAATATAGCAGTTTATGAGGAAGAAAAAGAATGGTTATCAGTCCAGTTTCCGATTCCATTACAGGTAGTTAAAAATAATTTAACATGTAAGCCTTGTGAGTTTCCTAAAAATTTTTTGATTGAATCCTATCAGATATATCAGGGAATACCACAGAAAATTGTACATGATAAAGAGTGCCTAGATTTAGGCGGTAGAGAAGTGGTAGTTATTCATACTCCAGGACATTCCCCAGGGCACTGTTGTTTTTATGAACCGGAAAGAAAATATCTATACTCGGGCGATTTAATATATAGTGGGTGTTTAGATGCATTTTATCCTACTACAGATCCATATTTATTTTGGCAATCGGTAAAGAGAGTGCAGTCGTTAGAGGTGACAAGAGTTTTGCCAGGTCATCATAAATTGCAGATTTCAGTGGATATTATTACTAGAATTGAAAAAGCATTCGAAAAATTAGAGAGGGAAGGAAAGCTTAAGCAAGGAAATGGAATATATGAGTTTGAAGATTTTCAGATTCATATCTAGAATATAAAATCAACATAGCAAACTTTTGCAACATATGATAAGATTATTTGTTAGAAAAGGATTTAGCAGAAAGAAGGAAAACAAATGGATGAAAATATTATAATTCGAAAATATCAATCCAAGGATATCGGAAAAATGGTAGACATCTGGAATGAAGTGGTAGAAGAAGGAGTGCTTTTCCGCAGGAGGATTATTTGGATGAGATTTTAGGAAAAGAATTTTTCGCAAATCAAACCTATTGTGCAGTTGCAGAAGAGGTGGAAACCGGAAATGTTTTAGGATTGTATATTCTTCATTCCAATAATATCGGAAGATGCGGACATATTGGAAATGCCAGCTACGCGGTAGCTTCTGCCAGCAGAAGACTTTATATTGGAGAAAAGCTGGTAAAAGATTGTATTTTACAAGCAGGAAAAAACGGATTCAAGATTCTTCAGTTTAACGCAGTTGTGGCAAGTAACATTCATGCAAGACATTTATATGAACGTTTAGGATTTCAGTATTTGGGTACAATACCGAAGGGATTTCTGTTAAAGAATGGAAAATACGAAGATATTTGTCTGTATTATTTAGAAGTATAACAAGGAGGACGAAACTAAAAAATGAAATTAATCAATGGCGTAACAGAAATATATTTACCCAAAATAGAGCAATTATATGAGGAGGCATTTCCGGAAGAAGAGAAAAAGCCTTTTTCTATGATACTTGAAAGAGAAGCAAAAAATACGGTAGAAGTGCTTGCAGCTATTTCAGAGGATAGTGCTAAAGAACCGGAAGCATTTAGAGGAGAGGCGATTACGGCAAAATACGAAGATATGGTATTGTTAGATTATTTTGCCATTGATGCAGAATGTCGTGGAAAAGGAAATGGTTCTAAAACATTAAAAGCACTTCAAGAGCGTTATGGAAAGCAACGTTTTTTCTTAGAAATTGAACGAACCGGAGTACCGGCACCAAACGCGGAAGACAGAAAAAGAAGAAAGAAGTTTTATCTGTCTAATGGAATGAAGCAAATGGACTATTATGTGGAAGTACGAGGTGTAGAAATGGAAGTGCTGACATATAACTGTGAGATTACATACGAAGAATATCGCGCCTTGTATCGAAATGTATATGGAAAAGAAATTGAAGATACCATCAAGAAAATATAAAAACGTAGGAGAGTAGAGAAAATGGCTATATTTGACAAGATAAGAAATATTGGAAAAAGTGAGAAAGAAGAAAAAGAGGAACAAAGGAACGTAGAGCAGCAGTCTGCTGCCTGTGCAAATGATGGAAGAAAGTTCACCTATATGGTGGAAGACATATTTCAATTAAAAGACCAGCAGGGAATTGTTGTGGTAGGAACCATTCATGGAACAATTTGTGAAGGTGACGCAGCATATATTATGTGTCCGGGAAATGCAATTACGCTTACCGAGGTAAGCGGATTGGAATTAAAACCACAGGGCAAGGTAAAAGAAGCTTCCAATCAGCCGGTTGCTATATGGTTAAAGGATATAAAAGATAAGAGCCAAATTGCAAGATTTTCAGTACTTACCAGTATAAGACCACAGACAGTAGTAGATGTAGATACTGCGGTAGAAAATCCATATGTTTTAGGATTAGCAAGAGAATATGGAAGATTCTATAAGGAACCGGAGTATATTAATCTATTGGTTTATCAGATTGCACATGGACATTATATTACACCGGTATACATGAATAAAGAACCCCAAAAACAGGAAAATGGAACCTGTGTTATGGGGGAAGGAACTACCATGGGATTTTTATCCTTAAAACATCCACAGGATGCAACAAAAGATGTTTTTCCGGTATTTACCGATTGGGAAGAATTGCGCAAATGGAAGAATGTGTTTTCCAAGGAACATCCGCCGAAAACAGTCATTTTGCGTTTTCCGGACTGCGTAGCATTTGTGTTGAAAAACAGTGCGGGAATGGTATTGAATCCATTTGGAACGGCACCGGTATTTTTACCAATAGATTTGATAAAAAACATTGTCAATACAGAAGGGTATCAGGCGGAATTTGGTTCCAAACAAAACTCCAATGTAAAAGAAGTGAAAGCCAAGAAAGACACTAAGGTTATGGTGGGACTTCCAAGAGACACAAAGGAAGTTACATTGATAAAAGATGCAATGCTTACTTATGCAAAACATCAGGAACAAATCAAACGGATAGATTTTTTACTTAAGATTGAAGAAAATAATGAGAGAGCATATCTTTGTGTGGTAGATTGCCCGGAAGAAAACTCGAAAAAGATTTTTGAGGAAATACACAATGCAATAAAACCATTTGCAAACGAAGTGAAAATCATTGATTTTATGACCTACCAGCGAGCAGAATTTGTAAGAGATATTTTAGAAAAAAATCCACCGGTGTACCAGAAGCAGACAATTCAGGACAGAATCTTAACAGCCTCCTATGATATGATGAAAGTAATCATGACATAGGAGGATTATTTTAAAATGAAAGTAATTATGACAATGATACAAGGATTTTGTATGTCCCTGGCAGATAGTGTACCGGGAGTTTCCGGTGGAACGATTGCTTTTATCATGGGATTTTATGACCAGTTTATAGGTTCTTTGGATGCGATGGTAAGTGGAAATAAAGAACAGAAAAAGAAGGCAGCTGTTTTTCTGGTGAGGTTAATGTGTGGATGGGGAATCGGTTTTTGCATGTCTGTGTTAGTAATCGGAAACCTGTTTCATACTTATATTTATCAACTGTGTTCACTGTTTATGGGGCTCACTATATTTTCTCTTCCTATTATTTTTCGAGAGGAAAAAGAGAGTATCATAGGGCATTATAAAAATGTCATATTTGCGCTTATTGGAGTTGGTGTGGTTGTAGCCATTACTTATTCAAATCAGCATATCGGTGCAGGAAGTTCCGTAGATATTTCAGCGTTAAGCTGGAAAAACGGAATTTATCTTTTCGTGGTAGCAATGATTGCTATATCAGCCATGGTACTGCCGGGAATTTCCGGCTCTACTCTATTGTTGATTTTTGGATTGTATGTGCCGATTATTAGTGGCATTAAAGAATTTTTGCATTTTAACTTTCAGTACGTCCCGGCATTGTTTGTATTTGGATGCGGTGTGATTGTAGGAATTTTATCGGTAATTAAACTGGTAAAACTAGGATTAGAGAGACATCGTTCTGCTATGATATATTTTATCCTGGGGTTGATGTTTGGTTCCTTATATGCGATTGTGATGGGACCCACTACACTGGATGTACCACAAGAAGCAATGGGAGTGAAGACATTCCATGTTGTATTTTTCTTATTTGGCGGAGTCATCTTATTTGCCCTGGAAAAGTTAAAACATATTGCAGAACGAACAACAGAGGTTTGTGTTACAGAGTAAAAAGTACCCTGACCGGAATTTATAATTTTTTCCGGCTCAGGGTACTATTATGATATTCAGAAGAATAAGTGACATCCTTTCCAAACCATTCCGGTGGAATAAATGCATTGGCGGCTTCTTCGGAATCAAACTCTACTTCCGCAAGATATAGCGGGGCAAGCTCTCTTTCAAAAACATCCAGTTCAATGGTGAGATTTTCCGGAAGTGGAATGAGATATCGTTTTTTTGAAATTAAAATGCCGTCAATTTTAGGCAATAGGTGTTCGTAAGCCTCTTTGGTTAATGGCAGATTATATTCTTCCCGTACCATAAGCCCCTTGGATTTGTAGGTAAGATAGTAATCATCATTTTCACGGCGAATGCGAACCACAGGTTCTGTGCAAAGGTATCCCTGTTCTAACTGATGATAGGGATAGTCTGAGAGATTTTCCGGTAAAGTATCAATTAAAAATTTACGCTCGATTTCCATATGTATGCTCCTTTGAAAAGTGATAATACCATTATAAAAAAGTAGAAGAAAAAAGTAAACATAAAAGAAGCAAGTCTATAAAGACCTGCTTCTTTTATGCATTAAGCTTTTTTATGCGTTCTGCCGCTTACTGCTGTCCACCGGACATCTGCTGTTCCTGTTTCATGATCATTTTTTTAACCATTTCTCCACCGATAGAACCAGCCTGAGCAGAAGTTAAGTCTCCATTGTAACCTTCCTTTAAAGGTACTCCAATTTCAGATGCAACTTCCTGTTTGAAACGATTCATCGCTTCCTTTGCCTGTGGTACTGCCATTTTACTTGTGTTAGAACCAGAGTTATTAGATCCGCTCATGTGATACACCTCCAAATTTTTCTTTTTGTTTTGATAAGGGCATCATTCTGAATCGGTTCATTCCGAAGAATGATGTCCTTTTCAAAATGTTGTCGCTTATCATGGTGTTATTATTTGCAAAGAAAAGAAAAATATAATGGCAATTTTTATGAATTTTGGAAAATCACTCCAATTGTTTTAAAAAGGATTTGGGAGTCATATGATATTTTCGCTTAAAGACCTTGTGAAAATAAGATAAGTTGTGAAAACCGGTGGAGAGCGAAACATCTAAGATAGAAGTATTGCCCTGTTCAAACAGTTCCACGGATTTTTCCAAACGCAGGTTATTGATATATTCCACACAGGTCATATTCATATGCTTTTTGAAAAAACGCATAAAGTGGTAGTCACTAAAGTAGCACAGTTTTGCCAATTCTGAAATTGTGATATTTTCAGCATAGTGAACTTCGATATAATCTAATACTTGTTTCAATTTATCGGAAGAAGTGCCGGTATCAGAAGAAAGATTTCGTTTACTGTACTGTAACAATAGAAAAATAGTTTGCAAAAATAAGGATTTTAAGGCAAGCTCATATCCGGGAACAGCCGCTCCGTATAAAGAATTTATCTGATTGAAAATCTTTCGCAAAGAAGCATAAGCAGGGTGTTCCGGTTTTATCAGATAGGGCATGGAAAACTCCTGATTCATCAGCGGGGTCAAGTAACGGGTAGAGCAAATGTCGGTAGAATTTCCACCAAGAAAATTCATGTGAAACACATAGGTTTCTGAGCTGATTTTCGGATACTCCTGCAAAGAAATAGAGTGGAGCACCAAAGGGGGAATGAATAAAAGGTCACCTGCTTCTACCGGATATTCGGCAAGATCAATGTGGTAGAGTGCCTGACCTTCCGTGATTAATGTAAACTCCGCTTCCTCATGCCAATGAGTGGTTACTACGGGATAGTCCGGCTTTAAGTTAGTAATATATTTTTGCACCGGGAAAAAGGCTTCTCCGTGTTTCGCATCTTCCTTTTGTTCTAAAGCGAGAGAATGTAGCTTTTTCATGTGTTTTCCTCCTTTTAAAATAAAAAAAGCAAAAGAGCAGTATTGTGTTATAAAAGGCAAATATACTACAAGAAAAAATAAAAAATCATGTTTATAATAGCAGTATAATACAAATAGAAAAATATAACAACGAATAATTATAACGAAAAAGCGAAAGAGAGGTAGTAAAAATGGAAAGAAAATGGTGGCATGATAAAGTGGCATATCAGATTTATCCAAAGAGTTTTTTAGATACCAATGGAGATGGAATCGGAGATTTACGGGGAATTATTTCAAAGTTAGATTATTTAAAAGCATTGGGAATTGATATTATCTGGCTTTCTCCTATTTACAAGTCTCCATTTGTGGATCAGGGTTATGATATTGCAGATTATTATGCAATAGCTAAAGAGTTCGGAACTATGGAAGAATTTGATGAGTTGTTAGCAGAAGCTAAAAAGCGTGATATGCATATTATCATGGACTTAGTTATCAATCATTGCTCTGATAAGCATGAGTGGTTTCAAAAGGCATTGGCAGACCCGGAAGGAGAATATGCAGATTACTTTTACTTCCGTGAGGGAAAGAATGGAAATCCACCAAGCAACTATCGTTCTTATTTCGGAGGAAGTTGTTGGGAGCCGGTTCCGGGTACCAACAAATATTATCTTCATATGTTTGCAAAAGAACAACCGGATTTAAATTGGGAAAATCCGAAACTTCGTCAGGAACTTTATAATATGGTGAATTGGTGGCTGGAAAAAGGATTAGCAGGATTTCGTATAGATGCCATTATTAATATTAAAAAGAATCTGGAATTTCCGGATTTTGAGCCGGATGGTCCGGATGGAATGGCAGGCTGCTGGAAGATGGTAGAAAGCGTAGAAGGAGTAGGAGAGTTTTTAGAAGACTTAAAGAAAAATACCTTCCAAAAGCATGACGCTTTTACCGTAGCAGAGGTCTTTAATATGAAAGAAGGAGAGTTGCCACAGTTTATCGGAGAAGATGGACATTTTTCAACAATCTTTGATTTTAGTGCTCATTCCTTAAGTGATGGAGAGCATGGTTGGTATGATGCTGTAAAAGTAGATTTCAAAAAATGGAGAGAAACCATTGTAAATTCACAGCTAGAAGTGCAAAAGGCAGGATTTGAAGCAAATATTATTGAAAACCATGACGAGCCGAGAGGAGTTTCCAGATTTTTACCGGAATACGCAAGAACACCGGCAGGAACGAAAATGCTTGGAACAGTAAGCGTATTGCTGAGAGGAATTCCGTTTATTTATCAGGGACAGGAAATTGGAATGCAAAATGCTGTATGGAATAGCATCGAAGAGTATGACGATATCAGTACCAAAGACCAGTATCATATTGCAAGAGAGGCGGGACTTTCCGACAAAGAGGCATTAGAAGTTTGCGGAAGAATGAGTCGAGATAATGCAAGAACTCCGGTACAGTGGAGTGATAAGGAGCATGCAGGATTTACCACCGGAACACCATGGCTTAAGGTAAATTCCAATTATAAGGAAATTAACGTAGAAAGTCAGGAAAAAGACGAGGATTCCGTTTTGAACTATTATCGTAAGTTGACTGCTTTGCGAAAATCACCGGAATATAAAGAAGTATTTACTTATGGTACATTTGTTCCGGAGTATGAAAGTACAGACAATGTTATGGCATACTATCGTGTGGACGAAGAAAAAAGAATGTTGATAGCGGCTAATTTCGGAACAGAGCCAGTGGAATTAAAACTGAATTATCCAGTGAAAAAAGTAGCGTTATCCAATATGAAAAAAAGTCAGGTAGGAGAAAAACTGCAACTTGAAAGTTGCGAAGTAATTGTGTTAGAGTGTATGTAAAAACGAACACAAGATGGACATAAGGAGAGAAAAATGAATCAAAAGGAAAGAATGTCGCAGGAACTTCCCTATAAAGCATGGTTAGATGGATTAGCAGAAGAACGTAGAGAAAATAAGAAAAGAATATACGAATATAATCAGTTACCACCGGGAAATGAAGAAAAGCAAGAAGAAATCATTCGAAGTATTATCGGAAAATGTGGACAGAGTATTTGCATCGAAGCACCGTTTCACTGCGACTATGGTAGCAACATTGAAGTTGGTAATAACTTTTATGCAAATTATAATTTAACTATCCTGGATGTGGGAAAAGTAATTATCGGAGAAAATGTTATGATTGCACCGAATGTATCTATTTATACGGCAGGGCATCCCATTCATCCGGATTCTCGCAATTCCGGTTACGAATATGGAATTAGTATTACCATTGGAGATAATGTATGGATTGGAGGAAGCAGCGTAATCAATCCGGGTGTGCATATTGGAAATAATGTGGTAATCGGTTCCGGCAGTGTTGTGACAAAAGATATACCGGATAATGCAATTGTAGCAGGAAATCCCTGTAGAATTATCCGCTATATAACAGAAGAGGATAGAAAGTATTATTTTAAAAATCGAGAATTTGATGTAGAGGATTATTGAGAGATAACGCAGTGATTTTAATGGAAAAGGCGTTTATTGCTTATTGTAGTAAATAAGTAATAAACGCCTTTTTTTGTGCAATAGGAAATACCGCGTTCGGTAGACAAATGTTGACGTTTACGGGGTTAAGTCGACGTTTACGGGGTTAATCTTGAGAAAGGAGAATAGATTTGCTATAGTTCTTTTTAGTGGTTAAAAAATGGAGATATAAATCTAGTAAGCAAAATGATTCTTGGTAGGGGTTACTAAGAAGTTGGGGCTACACTAGGGGAAGGGGAAAGCAGTTGTATTGGAGAGATAGGAAAAACAGAAAAAAGAAAGCACGGTTATTTCAAAGAGTGTGTGCTTTTATTATGGGAATAAATATGTTATGGCAGGCTACAATTCCCAGCATGGCATATAATGGAGAAAATTATGAGGGTAGTGGGGAATTTAAAACAAGACAAGAGTATACACAAGAATGTGAAAAATATATACCTACAGGCGAGTGGGAAAATGACTTGGTTGCTGTTGCAAAAATGCAAATAGGCTATCAGGACAATGAGGAGAATGTCTGTAATAAGTGGAATACATTACTGGTTTCGGAAAGTTTATATTATGCAGGAATACCGGAAAGTGTATTTCCAACGGAAACAAATATAGAAGAATGGATTGCAAAGTTACAAGAGGAACAATTGTATATTTCTAATTTTGATGCATCTATTACCATGTTGCCTGAAAAAGGCGAAATGGTTATTTTGCAGATAGAAGATGAGAGCGGAAATCAGGAAAAAGAAATTGCAATTGTAGAAGATGTGCAAGAGCGTGAAGGCGAGTATTATGTTCAAACAATTGAAGGTGAAAAGGAACATAATACTTATTCAGTAAAAGAAAAGGAACATAAGGCTTTTGGAGAAGAAGTTTTAGGTTATGCATTACTAAGCAAATCTGACAGTACTTCGGAGAATGAACAGTCTGCTGATGAGGAGACTCAGGTAGCATTGCAGGAAAATGAATTTGGAAAAGAAACAGTAAATGGTGAGGGTAATTCTGAAACGAATAATATTAACGAAAGACTTGTGGTAAATTTTGAAGCTCAGACAAATGGCGGAAATGCACAGGCGGGAGAAACACAGTATGTAAAAGTAGTATCTAATTATTCGCAGGCGAATCATCAGGAAAAGAATGCAGAAGTTTTTATAAAGGTGGGGGAATTGCCGGAGGGTGTAACAATAACAGGGTTTACAACCGATGGAAAAAAAGAAGTTGTATGGCGTGATGATAATAATAAGGAGCATAATGTAACATTACATTTAATAGAAGAAAACGGAATTTATTATATTAGCTTTGAACAGCCGGCAGGTGCAACCATAGAATTTTCCATACAGTTTAACTCGGAAAATGGAATCATGGGAGAAAAAGAAACGCTTTCTTTGGAAGTAGACAAAGAAAAGATGCAAAAATTAGAAGGTCCCGGAAATGATATGTTCGGAGAACCGGTTGTATTGACTTGGACAGCAAGTAATGAATGGAATCCGGTACAAAAATGGGTAAATAATGCAAAAAACAACCAGATTTTAGTAAACAATAAGAATAAGTTAGTGGGAGAATTAACATATACAGTTGAAGCCGAAAGCCAAAACAAAGAAAATTTCGGTGAGATATGGACAGATTATGTTAATGTAACAGATACCTTGACCTTACCGGAGGGAATTACTTTCCCACAGGGAAGTAAGGTAGATGATTCCGGAGAGGCGATTGTAGACAAAAACGGAAATAAAATATTTTACTTTTCCGCAAATCAAAAACAACAAATTAATATTAAGAGCTTGAAATTAGAAAATAATAATAAAGTTGTTTATGAAATTCAGGTGCCGAATACCAATAGAAATAGTGAAAATGTTCTTACTGCGGAAATGGAACATATTTCGTTAGAAATGAAAATGAATGCAAGTCTTCTGGAGTTAAAGGAAGGTTATAAAGACAAGTCTATACAGGAGATGGCACATGATAAAATTGAAAATGAAGTAAAAATGACTCCGGTTCCATATAAAGGAAGTGAAGGAACGGTGACAAGTGATAAGGTTACCACAACGCCTACTCCTGTACCGGAAGAATTTATTGTGGAAAAATCAGCCAATCGAGAACATGTACAGGCAGGGGATGCCATACAGTATACTTTATCAATTACCAATACCGGTGAAAATGCAATTAAGGTAAAGGATAACCAGGGAAATTATTATACCGTAACAGATCAATTAGTTAAGTATTTGACTATGACAGATGAACAAATAAGAAATTTGCCTCAACGAGTAAGTTATGATAAAAATTCCAATACAATTTCCTGGGTGCCGGATGAAACGGAATTACAACCGGGAAAGACATATGAAATTTCTTTTTGGGTAACGGTGAGAAATGCAACAGATGAAGAAATGCAAGAACTTAAGAATGGCTCTGTGATTAGAAATACCGCACAGTACAAAGAACATTATTCCAATGAAGTGGAAATTACATATGATAAAGCGGAAATAAAAGTAAAAAAAGAGGGAAAAGACAGTAACGGAGACGGAAAAGTATCCAATAGTGAGAAAATCATATACACGCTAACGGTAAAAAATGATACGAATTTCGATGCAGTAATGGATGAAATGGTGAAAGATACATTACCGGATGGAGTTGAATTTGATGCAGTAATTGATAAGGAAAACAGACAGATTTCACAGGCAGGTACCTATGTTGCTATAAGTAATCTTTTGCCAAATGGGCATGAAGTAACTTTTGCAAAAGATGGACAGAATCTTAGCTGGAATATAGGAATGTTAAAGGCACATGAAGAAATAAGATTAGTATATGTGTGTACCGTGAATACAGATAAAATAACATCCAGAAGTGTGATTCGAAATGAAGTAACAACTTCAGATTCTGGTGATGCAGAAGAAAGTGAAGTAGATTATCCAATTAAAGTGGATAAGGAGGTAGCACAAGATACCAGTATCGTATATCCGGATGGAACGGTATTCGATTATACTGTAACCATGAAAAATGACGAAAAGAATCCAAGTCAAAAGGAAGATTTAGAATTAGTAGATGAGATGCCGGCAGGTATGCTTCCATATGGGTATGATTTGATACAACGAAAAGACGATGGTACAACAAGAAAGGTTTCCTGGAAAGATTTCAGCGAAGGAAAAATAGAGACATGGAACAGTACTTTTTCTACGGAAATTGATGGACGACAGACCCAGGTAAAAAGAAATTGGGATGGAGGCATCATACTGGTATGGAAGATTGGGAAACTTGGTAAGGGAGAAGAAGTAAAGATTACTTATCAGGCTCAGATATCAATACCGGAAGGGGAAGAAGGAAAAAAAGAATTTACCAATACAGTATATGTAGATGGAATAAGTAAATCGGTAACAGTGTACGGTGGTGAACCGAAAGGTGAAATATATATTGAAAAACACTTTGACGGAGAAATTCTGTATAACATAGATGGACTTACCGAGGAACAAAAAAATATTACATTTACTTTGATTGGAAAAGATAATGACGGAAATGAGATACGTCAGAGTGTCAAGCTGGGAGAATTTAATAATGCACGGAGAAATGGAAGATGGCATCATGTATTTGAAAATCTTTCACCGGGTACCTATACGTTAATCGAAGAGAATGCAACGATTCCGGGTAAGGTATTGACCACAACTTATAAGGTAAACGGAACTTTTGCTCCTAATTGTGTCACCGATTCTACCGATAAATCAGGAGTTATTGTAGAAGTTGATGGCCAAAAAGATGCAGAAGTAATTATTAATAACAATTACGGAAGTGGAAGCGGTGTAGATTTACAAAAGAGTGTCTGGGCAATCAAGCAGGGAAAAATCACTGGAAATAGCAGTGACAGATACGAAGAGTGGTCCAATTGGTATGATAAGGAACTGTTCCCGATTGATGATAGTGATATAACAAATTATGTGATCTATAACATGACAGTGATAAATACCGGAAGTGAGACAGTACATGTAGATACTGTGGAGGATGAGCTGCCTGAAGGTCTGGAATATATCGGAATGAAAGCAGATTATTACGGTAACGAAAAACGTAATATGAAAGAGCAGTTTACAACTCAGATTTTCACAGATGCCTGGAGTGGACTGAACCTTTATGACGGGCACAAACTTGCACAGGGAATAAGTGTTACATCCAAGCAAGAAGGAAAGAAGGTAACATTTTCCTTTGAAAAAGATTCCGGTGGATATGAACTTTCAGGAGGACAAGCAATTACATTTTTAGTATTGTGCAGGATAAAACCGGATGTGAAAGAAGGAGAACTTATCACTAATACAGCAAAGCTTTTGGTAGATAGGTCAGTACAATATAAGGATTGTGAAGAAATTTATACTCAAAATACACCATATGATTTAATTCAAAACAATGGAAAATCAAAAGACGAAGGAATAATAAATGGAAAAAGGATAATTTCTTCATCGGTAACAATTATACCGGAAAATTTACCGGTACCCGGAATAGAAAAAGAAGCGGTTTCTTATATTATACCGGGAAAGATAGAGGAACAGCCGTTGGAGGAAAATTCCAATATTCAGCCGGAGTCCATGGTACATTGGGAAATTACGTTGCATAATGATGGAACGAAAGATTTAAAAAATTATCAGGTGGAGGATTTGGTTACAGAAGGATTTCATTTGCTTACCAAAGCGGAGGCAAATGAAAAGAAAATAAAATCTCCATATGAATTGACAATATTTGATTACAGTGGAAAAAAATTAAATACTTACGATGTATCCTCAGAAGTCTGGAAAACCATTAAGAATGATTCAGAGGAAAATGCATTTACCTTTGACTTTTCAGAGGAGAAATACAGTATTCCGCCAGGGGGCTATGCAAAACTTCGGGTATATACCAATAACCTTGTGACGAACTATCAGGTATATAAAAATACAGCAACAATTCTTCCAAGTGAGAAGTTTGATGCTAATAGAGCAAAATATGGTGACTTGAAGAAGAACGATAAGGGAGAATATATTGGTGTAACTGCATCGGCAGAAGTAAACGCATTAGGAGATTATGCTTCTGTATCCTGGAAAAGTGTTACGGAAAAAGGAAATGAAGCAAACACAACCAAAGGAACACAGAAAAAGAATTATATTTCTGTAGGATTAGATGATGATGGTAATGCAAATATGGTTACCTACACAGATAACATTCGCAATATAAGTGGCAAAACATTCAAACAATTTACTATAGTTGATTTAATGCCAATGCGAAATGATACAGGAGTTATCAATCAGGAAGACAAGCGTGGAAGTGAATTTTCAATTGCATATTCCGGTGGACTTAACATTTATGTAATAAGTAGTGGCGGAGTACAAAGAACTGTAAATGAAAAAGATTATAAAATAGAGTTTTCCACAAAAACGTCTTATACGCAGGAAGATTTCCAGGGAGATTCTACTCAGTGGCATAAAGCGTGGGAAAAAGGTGATTGCTCATTCAGGGTAAAAATGTCAGAGGCATTTGAACTTGCACCCAATGAGACATTAGTAATACAGTATGACGGAAAAATAGCGGAAGGAGCCAGAGCTGGTGATATTGCATGGAATAGTTTTGGATATCAGTATCATTCCAACGGTTGTACCACCTTATTAAAGGCAGAACCACCAAAGGTAGGAGTTATGATTCCGAAAGTTCCGGTAGTAAAAAAAGAGGTAGTAGATTCAGATGGAAATATACAGGAATATGATGAAAACAAGAAATTTACATTTGAACTGTATCAAAAAGGAGAACATTCCAATATAAAATTATGCGAGTTTACCATATGTCAGGGTGGTTATGTAGAATTATCTAATTTGAAAGATAAGGATGGTAAGCTGGTAGTTTTAAAAGACGGAACAGAATATACAATTAAAGAAAAAGTGCCAGAAGGATATAAACTTCTGGGAATAGGGCAAGAAGGAGAAAAGTTAAGTACATTTGGTGAAGAATACACCTTCACATATTATAAAGAAAAGGATATTTCCATTCTTGCAAGAAATGAAAGTCTCTTCCGGCAGGAAATTCCAAAGACCGGAGGAATGGGAACCAATGTATATACTGTAGGTGGTGTACTGCTTATGGTGGTAGCATCACTACTGTATGGATACCGATTGAAATATAGAAAAAAGAAAAACTATAGTGAAAAAAGGTATCAAATATATAACTTATTAAAAAGGAGAAAAAGAATGAAAAAGAAAAAAATTTATTAGCAACGTTAGCAGTGTTTGTTATGGTATTAGCAATGGGAATGACAACATTTGCAGCAGACATTACAATTAGTGGCGGTGCACAAGGATCTGAGTATGCAGCATATAAATTGCTGAATGTTACAGATGGTGGAGAAGGAAAGTTTGCATATACTATAAATGCAAAATATGAATCAGCACTTAAGGAAGTAACTGGAAAGACACAGGAAAGAGAAATTATCGACTATATTAGTTCTTTTGATGCAGCTCAGACACGTCAGTTTGCAGATGCTATGTATGGAAAAGTGAAAGATTTAGAGGCAGATTATACAACAGCCAATGACAAATTCACAGGTGTGGAACAGGGATATTATCTGATTGTAGAAACAAAAACAGGTAATGATGCAGATGCATATTCTTTGGTTATGTTAGATACCGCAGGTAATGATGAAGTAAATGTAACCACTAAGGAAGATAAACCGGAATTAGTAAAAAAAGTAAAAGAAAAAAATGATTCTACCGGAGAAGTAACAGATTGGCAGGATGGAGCAGATTATGATATCGGGGATAAGGTGCCATTTCAATTAACAGGTACGGTAGAAGCAAAATATGATAATTATGAAACATATTATTATGCATTCCACGATACATTATCAAAGGGACTTACTTTTAATAATGATGTAAAAGTATATGTAGATGGAACAGAAATCAGTGACGGATATAGAGTTGTAACAGATGCAGCAGAATTAGAAAACGGTGAAACATTTAAAGTTGTATTTGATAACTTAAAGGTTACTCCGGCACATGCAGGAAGTAAAATTGTTGTGGAATATACAGCTACATTAAACGAAGATGCAGTGATTGGCGATGAAGGAAATCCAAATACTGCAAAATTGGAATACAGTAATAACCCATACGGTGATGGTACAGGAGAGACTCCGGAAGATAAAGTAACTGTATTTACATATAAATTAGTTGCAAACAAAGTAGACAAGGATGGAAAGGCACTTGAAGGAGCAGGATTTACTTTATACAAATATGATGCGAAAAAAGCAGATTATGTAGCAGTAAAAGATGAAATTACCGGTGTAACTCAATTTACATTTGCAGGCTTAGATGCAGGTCAGTATAAATTAGTGGAAACAACAGTACCGGCTGGATACAATAAGGCAGATGATTTTGAATTTACAATAAAGGCAGAATATGATACCAATTCAAATGATCCAAAGTTAAAGAAATTAGTTGTTGTAGATAAAGATGGAAAAGAAATTACAGAAATCACAATTAATTTAGCAGAAGGTACAGCAAGTACAAATATTGTGAACTTAAGTGGAACAGAACTTCCATCTACCGGTGGTATTGGTACTAAGATTTTTTATACCGTTGGTGCGGTTCTTATGATTGGTGCAGCAGTAATATTGATTTCAAGAAAGCGTACTGCTCAGGAAAAATAATGAAATTTGAGCACTGATAATAACAGACTTTCTACCTGATGTAAAGGATATATCAGGTAGAAGAGTCTGGTTTTATAATACGACATTAGGGAGAGGTTTATGAAAAAGGATAAGTGGACTGTAATTTTTATAATAATTTTTATAATAGGTCTCTCCGTGATGTTGTATCCCACCATTGCAGATCAGTGGAATAAATTACATCAAAGTAGAGCTATTGCTGATTATGAAAATGTTGTTAGTGATATGAAGGAAGAAGATTTTGAAAAACAGTGGCAGGAAGCAGAAAATTATAATGAGAAAATAAAAACAAACACATTTTCAGGAGAGGTTTTTTCACAGGAAGAAAAAAACATGCGAGGAAGCGAATATTGGTCAGTGTTAAATGTAGGTGATAATGGAATCATGGGGTATGTATCTATTCCCAAAATAGAACAAAAGATTCCTATTTACCATGGAACATCAGATGCTGTTTTACAGGTTGGTGCAGGACATATTATGGGGACCAGACTTCCAATTGGAGGAGAGGGAAATCATAGTGTACTGGCGGCGCATCGTGGTCTGCCAAGTGCGAAATTATTTACAGATATTGATCAGTTAAAAAGCGGAGATAAATTTTATATCCATATTTTGGATAAGGTATTAGCCTATCAAGTGGACCAGATATTTCCAATGATAGAAAAAGATGATATCGAGGCACTACAGGATGCACTAAAAAATGAAGAAGGGCAGGATTATGTAACGTTATTTACCTGTACCCCATATGGAGTAAATAGTCATAGACTGTTAGTGCGAGGACATCGTGTTGCATATCATGGAGAAGATGATGAGACCAGTACTATGAGTGACAACATGCTTCAATCTGTGAAAGATTATTATATGCTGTATGCATTAACGGCAGTGGCAATATCCGTATTAGTTGCATTAGGAATAAGAATAATTAGAAATAGAAAATCAGAAAAAAGGTCTGGGAGGGAGAAAAAATGAAAAAAGTAAAAAAGGAAAAGGGATATCTGGTCGTAGGCTTACTATTGGGTGTGATGTTAACTATAGTGGCTTTTAGATTTTCTCATTTATACGCAGCAAATCAGGTGGAGGTATCTAAAAAATGTTCTTTGACATTACAATTACCAGATAATAGTGAGTATTGTACAGAACTGGAAAATGTATCATTAGAGGCAAAAGTGTATCGCATTGCCTCAATTGATGAAAATGGGGTATGTGCATCTGTATCAGGATATGAAAGCTTAGACCTTGAAAAATATGGACAAGACAGTAAAAATTGGAAAGAGATTATGAAAAAGGCAGAAACAATAGCAAAGGGGAAAACTGCGGATGCTGAAATTACAGTAGAACACGGACAGGGAACCGCAGGAGATTTAAAAACAGGGTTATATCTTGTTATGGTAGAAGATGCAGTTACAGATTTGCATGAATATCATTTCAGTTCAGCCTTAGTTATGTTGCCAAATAATTTGTATTTACAAACAGGTAAAGTGGAAGATGATAGCTGGTATTATGATGTAATATGCAATTTAAAACCAGAACAAAATCCACGTTATGGAGCAATTAAAATCTGTAAAACACTAAAGTCCTACAATACAGCTCTCGGAGATGTAAGTTTTGTATTTCAGATTGAAGGAGTAGATGCAGAAGGAAACACGGTTTATAGTAATGTGGTGTCTACTACACATGATGAAGCGGGAAGTAAAGAAGTGTTAGTGGAGCATATTCCGGCAGGAACCACAGTAACAGTTACAGAAGTGTATAGTGGCGCAAGTTATCGCCTAGAAACAGAACCGGAAAAAACAGTGGTAATTGCAGCAGATGATTTTGTAACGGTAGAATTCACCAATACATATGATGAAGAATTAGTACCTGGATATGGAGTGACGAATCATTTTGAATATAGCGAAGATGAAGGATGGCAGTGGTCACAATTAAGAGATAACAGTATAGACAACAAGTAGAGGAGGCTGGAAACATTGAAAAAAGTATTTAAACAAAAAAAGTTTTGGTTTGCAGCTTTAACTGTGGTGTTGATTGGATGCAGCAGCGTTCAAGGAGCTATGGCGTATTTTACGACATATGTAGAAGCAAAAGGAGGACATACAATAACACTTGGAACAAGTACTTCAGTGGAAGAAAAAGTAAAAGATATGACGAAACATATTGTGCTTTCCAATACCGGAGAGTGTGAATGTTATGTACGAGTTAAGGTGTTTAGTGGAAGTCAGTATACTATCAATTTTTCGCAGGAAGTAGATGAAAATAATAATCCATGGTGGGAGTTAAAAGAAGATGGATATTGGTATTATAAAGATATTTTGCAAGTAGGGGAAGAAACAAAAGAATTGTTAGCAAAAATAGAAGTTCCGGAAGATTTAAAGGAAAGTTTTGACATTGTTGTAATTCAGGAATGTACCCCTGTTTTATACGATGAATCAGGAAATCCCTACGCAGATTGGAACAGAAAAGTTGATACAAGAACGGATATTGGTGTGGCAAATGGAGAAGGGGATGCAGGAGAATGAAGCAACGAAAGAGTATTTTTAGCGGAAATAAGAGAACTTTGCTTCTTGCAGTGATAGCATTTATTTTATTGCTTTTTAGTGCAGTAGGCAGCGTAAGGGCAGCCCTTACTTATTATAGTGAAAATTATACAGCGCAGATGGAAACTTACGATATCGGTGTAACTTTGGTAGAAAAATCTGCACAATCTACCAAGGATATTAGTAGTAGAGATTATTCCAAGAGTAGTAATGACTGGAAACAGACGCAGGGAGCACTATTGCAGGATATGTTGGAAGAGACCAATGGGAAGTTGATTCTTGGAAGAAATTATGTGGAAGAACTTGCAGTAAAAAACAGCGGAAATATTGAGGAATATGTAAGAGTATATATTTCAAAAAATTGGACAAATGCAGATGGAAACAAGGAAACTACATTGGCACCGAGTTTGATTGAGCTCCACTTAACACAGAACGGCTGGTTAATAGATGAAAGTGCATCCACGGAGGAAAGAACAGTTTTATATTGGCCGAATATTTTAAAGCCGGGAGAAACAACAGCACCATTTTCCGACACACTTAAAATAGATGATTCCATTGGAAAAAAGGTTACAACAACAACTACTACGGAAGGTGGATTGACCACAATTACTACGAAATTTAACTACGATGGTGTTCAATTTAATATTGATGCACAAGTAGATGCAGTACAGACGCATAATGCAGTAGATGCAATAAAAAGTGCCTGGGGAATAGATGTAGAGATTACAGAGAATGGAACATTGAGTCTTGTACAGTAGGAAGGAAAGAGGCATGAAAAAGAGATTAGCAAGCTTGGTAACAATGATGATTCTGGTGTTGTCTGTTTCAATAACAGCGTATGCAGAAAATTTTTCAGGCGGAGATAATTGGAGCGTTACCTTTGACGGAAAAAAGATGGAGAGTACATTTAAAAATGTAGATATTGATGACGCAATCAGTCAGCTTCAACCAGGCGATAGCATAGATATTCATTTGAAACTTAAAAATTCATATAAAGAAGCCACAAATTGGTATATGTCCAATGAAGTTTTGCAAAGTCTGGAGGATACCAATAGTACAACGGCTGGAGGAGCATATGCATATATATTGACGTATGTTGATGAAAAAGGAACATCCAGGGTCTTGTATAGCAGCGAAGCAGTTGGTGGTGAAACAGTGAATGAGAGCGGAGAAGGACTTCATCAGGCAACCAATTCATTAAAAGATTTTTTCTATCTGGATCAATTAAATGCGGATAGTGAAGCAGAAATTATTCTTGTAGTAAAATTAGAAGGAGAAACACAGGGAAATTCGTATCAGGATACTTTGGCAAAACTGCAAATGAATTTTGCAGTGGAATTAACCGATAATACTTCTCCAGGAATATTGCCATTTAGTAAGTTTGTCAAGACAGGCGATAATACCAGAATTTTATTTTATTCTCTATTAGCATTATTTGCCGGTATAATATGTACAATTACCGTTATTATAAGAATTCGCAGAGAGCAACTCAATTTGAAGAAAGAAAAAGATACAAATAGGAGATAGGAGGATTCTGAGAAAATGAAACGATGTAAAATTTTGAAAAAAATCCTTCTGGCGTGTAGTATATGCACTCTTATGAATGTACAGAATGTATTTGCACAAAAAGGTGGAAATGAAGAGTGCTATACCTATACCGTAACATTATATTCCGGAAAACAAGGAACTTTTTTGGGAGAAGAAGGAATACAGGTAGATAATCATCTGACAGGTTCTGATTATCAGATACTGGAAGAACAAAAAGGCGGAGAAAAAATAAAAATTACCGGACTTAAGTTGGGGGATATAGTGGTTGCAAGTGCTCCTTCTAATATTAAGATGGAAGACACATCCAGATATTATGTGAAAGGAATACGAGAAAGTGGTCGAGACAATAGTACTGTGGGAGAATCCGCTTTTCGTGTAGATGCAGACAAAGAATATGTAGTGGCATATGGAATAAAAGGAGATATGGTATCTTATACAGTAAATTATCAGGATGAGGAAGGAAATACGTTAGCGGAAAGTCAACAATTTTACGGAACAGTAGGAGATCAACCGGTAGTGGCATTTCGCTATATTGAAAATTATCAGCCACAGGCATATAATTTAACAAAAACATTAAGTCGTAATGAAGCGGATAATGTTTTTACATTTGTTTATAAGAAAACAATTGCTCAGACCGAAGAAAATGGAACGAATAGTACAAATGCAGAAGCAGTTGGGGGACAGTTGAACAACAATACAACAAACGGGGGGAATAATAACAATAATGATATGGGCGTAGATAATACGGGAACAGAAGAAAATGGGGAAAATAATGGGGAAAATAATGGTGGAAATGAAATAGGCGAGGAACAGCAGACGCCACAAGAATTGGTTAATTTAGATGATGAAGAAACGCCATTAGCCAATATAAAGAATACAAGTGCAAAGCCCAGAACAATGAAAAATATGTTATTATTTCTTGGAATTGGAGTAGCTGCAATTGCCGCATTAGGGGTATTAGTAACAGTGCTGTTTAAGAAAAAGAAAAAAATAACAAGGCGGAAAACAAGAGTGAATCAAAAAAGCAAGAAAAAGGTGGGGGCAATAATCTGTAATATTGTTGGAGGAACAATTCTTGTAGCAATTATTTTGCTATGTATACCGCTGATTTTGCCCAAAATTTTTGGATATCAGGTTTATACCGTTATTAGTGGAAGTATGGAGCCGGCGATTCCGGTAGGAAGTTTGGTTTTCATTGATGAAATAGAAGCAGAAAAAGTACAGGAAGGTGATGTAATAGCATTTTACAGTGCCTCAGATAGTGGGGCAATTATTACCCATAGAGTAGAAAAAAATCAAGTAGTATCAGGACAATTCATTACCAAGGGAGATGCGAATGATAAAGCAGATCCCA
Organism: Clostridiales bacterium; assembly: GCA_012519695.1. GTDB lineage: Bacteria > Bacillota > Clostridia > Lachnospirales > Lachnospiraceae > Petralouisia. The sequence continues at coordinate 23,009 of JAAYPT010000014.1, forward strand.
TGCCCATAAAATATGAACTGCTTATTGGAAAAGTTGTAATGAATATACCGATACTTGGTAAAATTCTTTCTGTGATGGTGACAATGCAGGGAAAGATAGTAGCAGGAGTAATGGTGCTGTTTGCTACGGTTCTTCAACTGATAGCCGGGAAGATACAAAATTCAGATTTAACATAGAGGATTCTTGTGTAAATTTTGTGTGCATGCTATACTTGAAAAGAGGTTCATTGTTCAAGGTTCTTCTTAAATGAAAAAGAAGGGAGAACATTTATGCATTATTTCATCCAAAAGAGAAAAGGTTGGCATAGGGGCATACGTTGTTTCTTTTTTTTAGTATTTATACTTTTTTTGGGAGCTACTGTTTCTTGTGCAAACGAAAAAGAGGTATCGAAGAAAAGTAATGTAAGCACAAATGGCAGCGAAAAAAAAGAATTAAGGGATGCAACTCCAGTGGTTTTAAGTCCAGAGGCAACTGGTGCTGTAACTTATCAGGAAGAAAATGTTAGTATAGATGCTTCTAATGTTTCTGAAGGATATATTATGTTAAATTATACAGGAACAAATGAGAAAGTTAAATTTCAGATAAAAACGCCGGAAGGAATAGAATACACATATCCTGTTACAAATACAGGACAATATAATGTGTATTCTCTTTCTGGTGGAAATGGCACATATCAATATGTGTTGTTAGAGTCCGTTTCAGTAGAAAATAATCAATATGCTGTCGTATTTTCCAAACAGCAGGATGTCACCATTTCAAACGAGTTTTCCCCATTTTTATATCCAAATTACTATGTGAACTTTTCCATAGAATCACAAACAGTGAAGATGGCACAGAAGCTGGCAGAAGGATGTACCAGTGATTTGGAAGTAGTGTCTAATATTTACAATTATGTTATTGAGAACATAGAATATGATACGAAAAAGGCAGAAAATGTTCCGTATGGATATACACCGGATGTGGATGAAACTTTAAAAAGTGGAAAAGGAATTTGTTTTGATTATGCAGCACTAATGTCTGCAATGTTGCGTTCCCAACGGATTCCTGTGAGATTAGAAGTAGGTTATGTGGGTGAGATATATCACGCATGGATTAGCTGCTACATCGAGGATGTTGGCTGGGTAGATGACATCATAGAATTTGATGGTAAGAATTGGTCCTTAATGGACCCTACACTGGCGGCAAATAATGATAAGGATTCAACAAAAGAGTATATAGGAGATAAGAGTCGTTATATCGTTAAGTATAGCTATTAAGAAAAGGAGTTTTAAAATAATTATGAAAAAACAGAAACAACAGAGTGATTTGTCCAATCTTGAAATTGCATTTTTTTGTGAGCAGATGGCAATGGCTTTAAAATCTGGTTTTACAGCATTAGAAGGGGTTTCGTTACTTTTAGCTGATGCTAAGAATCAAGAAGAGAAAGAACTTTTACAAAGAATGTATGAGGAAATTGTGGATTCCGGTCAGTTTTATCCTGCATTGAAAGTAACCGGAGTTTTCCCGGCATATCTATTACAGATGGTGGAAATCGGAGAAGAGACAGGTACGTTAGATGAGGTAATGGATGCGCTTTCCCAACATTATAAACGAGAAGCAGATATTTCCCAAGAAATAAAAAGTGCGTTGACCTATCCCCTTATTATGATAGGAATGATGTTTTTAATTGTAGTTGTATTAATGACAAAAGTAATGCCGGTTTTTAATCAGGTTTATAAGCAGCTGGGACATGAAATGACAGGATTTTCCAAGGGAGTTCTGGTACTGTCTAATACAATTTCACAATATGCAGTTGTGTTAGGCGGAGTAGTGGTAGTAATTGTACTGGCAGTGCTTTATTTCACGAAGACGAAAAATGGAAGAAGATATTTCATAAGGCTGGGATATCATATGAAATTTTTTAGAGAGTTTTATGACAAAGTAACTGTTTGCCGTTTTGCAGGTGGTATGTATTTAACATTAAAAAGTGGAATCAATCCGGAACGTAGTTTGGAATTTGCGGAAAAATTAGTAGATAACCCATGCTTGAATAAAAAGGTTAATATTGCAAAAGAAGAGATGGAAAATGGTAGTGATTTAGGAGAGGCACTTCAGAAATCTGCAATATTTAGCGGACTTTATGCAAGAATGGTAACAATAGCAAATAAGTCCGGAAGACTGGATGAAGTGATGGATAAGATTGCCTGTCAGTATGAATCTGAAATAGAAGGAAAACTTTCTGATATTATTGCAGTAATAGAACCTACATTGGTGATTATCCTTTCTATCATTGTAGGAGCGATTCTATTATCTGTTATGCTTCCGCTTATGGGAATTATGGCAGGTTTGTAAAGACAGGAGGTACCCAGATGAAGTATACAGGAAATAAGGGTAGATTTTATCATGAAAAAAGAGGAATCGGATATGGGATTTTTATAAAAATACTGGTGTTTGTTTCTGCCATTATTTTATTTTATAAAGGGATAGAGAATCTTTCGGATAAGACAAGTAAGGAACAGGCGAAAAGTATGGAGAAAGCAATCTGGCACGGAATTACACAGTGTTATGCCATTGAAGGAAGATATCCTCAAAGCTTGGAATATCTGAAAAAAGAATATGGTGTTCAATATGATTCAGATAAGTTCTTTGTAGATTATCAGGTGCAGGGAGAGAATATTGTGCCGGATGTGACAATTATAGAAAAATAATTATTAAGGAATGGAAGTGGTAGTATGGGGTTTCATTTAAAGAAGAAACATGTAATAGATAGAATTTTTCCATTTGCGGTTTTTTTTGTATTTATGGTTTCATCCCTTTGGGTAAGTTTGTTGGTAGCAAATGTTTATGAAAGTACAGTAAATATGGAAAATTCCAATTATGAAAGTAGAACAGCTCTTTCTTATATAGCAGAAAAGATTCATCAGGAAGATGAAAATGGAGGAATTTCAATCGGAATTTTTGATGGACATGTCAGTCTTATTATAAAAAAGGTGTATGAAGAAAAAAGTTATTTCACTTATATCTATGAGGAAAAAGGGGAATTACGAGAATTATTTGTACAGGATGGAGTGCAAGCCACAGCAGAAGATGGGAGAAAAATCATGGAAATACATGATTTGAAAATGGAAGAGATTACAGACGGTGTGTTCAGATTTTCCTGTGTCTTAGAAGATGGAAAAGAGCCTGGTATTGTTGTGACCACATTGAGTAAATAAATTGATACATAAAAATGTTTATATAAAGGAGTTATATATGAATGGAAGACAAACGCGACATTCAAGTATGTTTCTTTTAGAATTAATGATTGCAATTTTATTTTTTTGTTTAGCTGCTACGGTTTGCATTCGATTAATTGTAAAATCTCATATCATCAGTCAGAAAACACAAAATTTGAATATGGCTCTGAATCAAGTGACTACAGCGGCAGAAATTTTTAAATCTGAGACAGATGTGGAAGAATATTTCAAAAATGAATTTCCCCAATGTAAGGAAATCAAAGATGGATTTGCTGTCTATTATAATGAAAAATGGGAAGCCTGCAAAAAGAAGGATGCCAAATTTCAATTGTCTATTGAAATCACCCAAAAAGCAAAGAAAGCAGAAGGGTATTTTTCTATGAAGGATATAGAAACAAATCAGGAAATTTACGATATAAGTCTTAATAAATTTATATGGGAGGAATGAAGTGAAAAATTTTCAGAAAAAAAAGTTTCTTTCCAGTCCTATGGGAGATTCTTTTTTGTTGACGATTATGGTTATTTTAATGCTTGTTGTATTTAGTGTTCTATCATTATCGACATCCCTTAGAGATTATAAATATAGCCAGCGTATGGCAGAAAAAACAACAGCTTATTATGCTGCAAATTCAAAGGCATATGAGATAATTGAAAAAATCGATGGAATTATTACAAAGAGTGATGACTGGGAGAGTGCGTGGAAAGAGGTTTCGGAAGAAACGGAAGTTACAGTATTGACGAGAGATGAAATGTCTGCTACTGTTTATTATGAAGTTGAGGTTACAAAACAGCAGAAATTGCAGGTTATGATAACTATAAATTTAGAAAAAGATAAAAAGGTGTCGTACCAAATTACGGAATGGAAAGAAGTTCCTTCTAAGGAATGGAACAGAGATACAAAACTTCCGGTTATTGGAAGCGAATAGAGCCTTTAGAGGTGCTAAAATGGATATTGTAGATTTGTTGAGGAGAGCTGTAGAAAAACATGCGTCTGATATATTTATTGTTGCAGGATTACCGGTATCTTATCGTTTAAATAATAAAATTCTAAGTGAAGAAAATGAACGACTGATGCCGGCAGAAACAGAACAGTATTTGCGACAGATTTATGAACTTGCAGATCACAGGGATATGTCACATTTCCTTACACATGGGGATGATGATTTTTCTTTTGCGGTAGTTGGACTTTCACGTTTTAGAGTAAATGCATATAAACAGCGTGGAACCTTGTCTGCGGTTGTTCGTGTAATTACATTTGAATTGCCTAATCCGGAAGACATTGGGATTCCAAGCAGTATTATTAATTTTGGAAACTTATCCAAAGGCTTAGTTTTGGTTACAGGACCGGCGGGAAGTGGAAAGTCTACAACGCTTGCATGTATTGTTGATGCTATTAATAAGCATAAAAAGAAACATATTATTACATTAGAAGATCCCATTGAGTACCTTCATACCCATGGAAACAGTATTGTCAGTCAGCGTGAAATCAGTATAGATACAGAAAGTTATGTAACTGCTTTACGGGCATCCTTGCGACAAAGTCCGGATGTGATTTTATTAGGAGAAATGCGAGACTATGAAACGATTGGAGTTGCCATGACAGCAGCAGAAACCGGACATTTGGTTATCTCTACATTGCATACAATAGGAGCTGCAAATGCAATTGATCGAATTATTGATGTATTTCCGGCAAATCAGCAGCGTCAGATTACAGTACAGCTTTCTATGGTATTGCAGGCAATTGTTTCACAACAACTTATTCCGGATATAGATGGAAATGTTATTCCGGTGTTTGAAATTGTAACAATCACACCGGCTATTCGTAATATGATTCGCGATAATAAGATACCGCAGATTGACGGAATTGTATATTCAGCAAATAAGGATGACATGATTTCTATGGATGCAAGTTTAGTGAAGCTCTATCAACAAGGGAAGATTACTAAAGAGACAGCAATTAATTATGCAACCAATCAAGAAATGTTAAAAAAGCGTTTATAGGAGAAAATATGGCAAAAATCGGAGTTTTTCTAGCAGATGGATTTGAGGAGATTGAAGGGTTAACGGTAGTAGATATTTTGCGTCGAGCAAGCGTAGAGGTAATTACCATTTCAATTATGGGAAGAAAAGAAATTCAAGGAGCACACGCAATTACAGTATTGGCAGATGCATTATATGAAGAAGTAGCATTTGAAGAATTAGATGGTGTAGTTCTTCCGGGGGGAATGCCAGGAACGAAATATTTAGGTGCACATGAAGGTGTAAAGAAGCAGATTGTGGCATTTGAAGCAGCAGGAAAATTAGTGGCAGCAATTTGTGCGGCTCCAAGTGTTCTTGGAGAAAACGGTATTTTAAAGGGAAAAAAGGCAGCTTGTTATCCGGGATTTGAGGAAAAACTTTTGGGAGCAGAGGTTACTTATGAAGAAGTGGCAGAAACAGGAAATGTAATTACAAGTCGTGGTATGGGAACAGCAATCCCCTTTGCATTAAGATTGACCGCATATCTTACCTCTGAACAGAAAGCAGAAGAATTGAAAAAGGGAATTATCTATCAACAGTAATTTTAACGAAATCTTAGCATGGTAAATATTGACGAAAGGTGTCATTCTTGTTACTATTTTCTTAAATAAAAGGGAGTAGTTTGTATCCGATGGATATAATGCAGTTCGTCATCACGTTGTAAAACCGGGCTGTATTCTAAGAAACGAGACTTTTATTGCTTATTTTAGTACAAAATATGCAATAGGAGTCTCATTTTTTGTATGCAGATTCTATTGCGGAAAGAGAGGAAAAATATGATTTATGTATGGTTAGTAGTAGGATTTGTGTTGTTGATTAAGGGAGCAGATTTTCTGGTAGAGGGAAGCTCTGCGGTAGCAAAATTATTGAAGATTCCAGCGGTTGTTATAGGACTTACCATTGTGGCAATGGGAACCAGTGCACCGGAGGCTGCGGTAAGTATTACAGCAGGATTGGCAGGAAACAACGATATTGCCATTGGAAATATTATTGGCTCTAATATTTTCAATCTGTTAGTTGTTGTGGGTGTCTGTGCAGTAATGAAAGGTGTGGCTACCGATAAGGATATTTTAAAACGGGACATGCCGGTAAATATTGGTATCAGTGCATTGTTATTACTGTTTTTGATGGATTTGAAAATTACCAGAATAGAAGGAATTATTTTATTGATTCTTTTTGTAGTATACATGATTATTGTGGTAGGAGAAGGAGTAAAAAATCGTACAGAGCAAGAGGAAGAAGTCAAGAGCTTATCTCCGTTAATCAGTATTGTCTATATACTTGGAGGACTGGCAGCAGTTGTATTTGGCGGAAATTTAGTAGTAGATAATGCAAGTGAAATTGCTAGAAATTTTGGATTAAGCCAGAATCTTATAGGACTTACCATTGTAGCAGTAGGAACTTCTTTACCAGAACTTGTAACATCCATCGTTGCAACACGAAAGGGAGAAAGTGGACTTGCACTTGGAAATGCAGTAGGTTCCTGTATATTCAATATTTTATTTATCTTAGGAATGTCAGGTACACTTTCACCAATGATGGCAACCGGAGAGTCTTTGGTAGATATTTGCGTATTAACTGTGGTAACCATTATGATGCTTTTGTTTGGAAAGACCAAGGGTATGACATCGAGAGTGGAGGGAGCAATTTGTATTCTTGTATATGTTGGGTATCTCACATACGCTGTGATGAGGTAAAAAAAGGTGTTGACAAATTTTAACAGATGTGATTTACTAAATTAGTAAACTGAATTAAAATAAAAAGAAAGCGAGGTAAAAATGATGATTAATTTAGCGTACACAACAGGCAACATGATATATACAGATAGTCATAAGTTTACCTCGATGGTTGTAGAACGTAGGTAGCATATTTTATTTTGTTTGAGTTAGGAAAATAGAATATGCGCCAATTTACATGGAGATTGTAAATTGTATTCTTACGGAATAGTACCCCGTGGTAGATTTATCTGCCACGGGGTTTTTTTGCGCATTTGATGTAGAACAGAATTGAACAGAAGTAGCGCAAGTATAGAATACAAGGCCATCGGGGAAACAGCAACGGGAGGAACAAAGTATTATGGAAACAAGACAATATGGAGATACAATTTGTATACATTTTTTTATTAGACCATTTGAAATTGAAGGTGTAATAAGAAAAGTAAAAAGAGCAAAGAAAAAGACAGATTCGCAGATATCTGTAGAAAATCTGTTAGAACATCAGAAAGTACTAAACATGTATGAGGAAAATAAAAATTTAGTACGGAATATGATACGGATGCAAGAGAGATTTTAAGAAAATAAAGAGAGGAAAAGACATGAAGAAAATATTAAAATACATAGCAAAATACTGGTATGCATATGTATTTGCAATTGCATGTATGATAACAGCAATTGTACTGGATATGTTATATCCAATGATTACCAAAAGGATTGTAGATGACGTAATTATTGGTGGAAAAATGGAATTGTTAGGCGGGCTGTTAGTAACTATTTTCATTATTGGAATTGGTAGAGCATTAGGCGGTTACTTTAAGGAATTTACCTTTGACTGTGTCAGCATTAAAATTGCTTCCAGGTTGAGGAAAGATTTATTTTCCCATATCGAAGGTTTATCAATGGATTATTTTGATGATACCAATACCGGAGAACTCATGGCACGAGTGAAGGACGATGTGGATCATATCTGGAATGCACTAGGATATGTGGGAATGTTAATTATTGAAGTTGTAATTCATGTATCCATTGTGCTGTACTGCATGTTTACATTAAGTTGGCAGTTGGCATTTATTCCATTGGCAGCTATGATTCTTATGGGATTTACGGCTATTTACATGGAACGAAAATTAGATAAGGTGTACGAGTCCATTAGTGAGGAAAATGCAGTTCTTACTACGATTGCGGAAGAAAATCTTGCAGGAGTTCGTACTGTAAAAGCATTTGCAAGAGAGAAGTTTGAAATTACAAAATTTTTATCACATAACAAGCGGTATTATGAGTTAAATATGCAACAATCAAAAATGTTAGTACGTTATTATCCGATTTTTCAGTTTACAGGAAAACTGTTACCGGTTGTTATGGTCATTATCGGAGGTGTACAGGTAATCAATGGTAACATGACATTGGGAAGTCTGGTAGCATTTTCAGAGTATTGTCGTAACATTGTATGGCCAATGGAAATGCTTGGATGGCTTACCAATGATTTGTCTTCCGCTGTTGCCTCCTGCAAGAAAATCAACAAGATTTATCAGCAGGAATCCACAATCAAGGAAAAAGAAACCCCAGTGGAATTACCAAATGTTAACGGTGAGATTTCTTTTGAACATGTTTCCTTTGAACGTGGAAATCAAAAGATTTTAGAGGACATTTCCTTTGAACTTCCGGCAGGGAAAACTCTTGGAATTATGGGAGCAACCGGTGCAGGAAAAACATCTATTGTCAACCTTTTAATGCGATTCTTTGATGTAAACAAAGGAAGTGTGAAATTAGATGGAGTAGATGTAAAAGAATTAAAATTAGAACAGATTCGAAGTAATGTATCAACAGTAATGCAGGATGTATTTTTGTTTTCTGATACCATCGAGGAAAATATTAAGATGGGTCAACGAGAAACCATGGAAGATCCAACAATGGTGCATGCAGCAGAACTGGCACAGGCAAAGAATTTTATTGAAGAAATGCCATCTGAATATAATACCATTATTGGAGAACGTGGTGTGGGATTATCAGGTGGACAAAAGCAGCGTATCAGCATTGCCAGAGCCATTGCAAAGCATAATCCGATTTTAGTTATGGATGATTCCACTTCAGCATTGGATATGGAAACAGAGTACGAGATTCAAAAGGCATTAGATACCTTACAAGATACTACAAAGATTATCATTGCACATCGTATTTCAGCAGTACGCCGTGCAGACGAAATTATCTTTTTAGAAAACGGAAAAATAAAAGAGCGTGGAACCCATGAAGAACTGATGGCACAAAAGGGATTGTATTATGAAACATATCAGTTACAGTATGGTGGTGCAAATTAGAAAATGAGGTGATAAAAACATGGCAGTTAATTCATTTCGAGAGGATGAACAGTTAAACGGAGTAGGAAAAAAAGAAACTCTGAAACGACTGTTTTCTTATCTTTTTAAATATAAAAGAGCAGTAATCGGCGTGTTAGTCTGTATGCTGATTACGGTAGTAATTACATTGGTAAATCCATTGATTATTGAAAATGCCATCGACGTGTATATCGCAAACAATGATATGCCGGGATTGGCAAAACTTGCAATTTTTACCATAGTATTGAATGTGATTTTTATCATTATGGTAAAAGTACGAATGTATGTAATGGCGAAGATATCCAACAAAATTCTTCTGGATATTCGCCAGGAATTATATGAACATATTCAAACTCTGTCATTTTCCTTTTTTGACAGTCGTCCTACCGGAAAGATTTTGGCAAGAATTCTTGGAGACGTAAATTCATTGAAGGAAGTGCTGACAAATGCAGTAACTACATTGATTCCGGATTTTGTTACCATATGCGGAGTAGTATTGATTATGGTGGTAAAAGACTGGCGTCTTGCGCTGGCATCTTTATGCAGTATCCCTCTTATGATGTTAGCAATTTGGTTTATTCAGAAGTTTTCACATGTACGTTGGCAGATTTTTCGAAAGAAAGGTTCTAACTTAAATGCGTATGTGCATGAAAGTATTGCGGGTATGAATGTAATTCAAAGTTTTCGGGCGGAGGATGAAACCAAAGAAGTGTTTGCAGGTTTGGTAAAAGAACATGAACAGTCCTTTATCGGTGCAGTTCGCCTGGCAGATATGTTTGGAGGAGCTGTTGACTTTTGCTGGGGACTTGGAGCTATGATTTTGTACTGGGCTGGAATTCAGATGATTGGAGCAGATTATGTCAGTGTTGGTACCTTGGTTGCGTTCGGAACATATATCAGTATGTTTTGGAATCCGGTAATGAATCTGAGTAATTTTTATAATCAGATTATTACAAATCTGACAGCAGCAGAACGAATCTTTGACATCTTAGACACTAAGGCGGATATTGCAGATGAAGTAGAGGTGGAGAAATTACCGGAGATTCAGGGAAAAGTAGAATTTGAACATGTGTCATTTACATATGATGCAGGTACTCCATCAGAAACAAAAGTATTAAAGGACGTAAGTTTTCAGATACAGCCGGGAGAAACGATTGCATTGGTTGGTCCTACCGGGGCAGGAAAGAGTACCATTGTAAACCTGATTAGCCGATTTTATGATATTCAGGAAGGAAAAATTCTCATAGATGGCTATGATGTGAAAAAGGTTTCTATTCAAAGTCTGCGTCAACAGATGGGAGTTATGACACAGGAGAATTTTATTTTCCAGGGAACGATAAGAGAAAATATTGCTTATGGAAAACTGGATGCAACGGAGAAAGAAATTATAGCAGCAGCCAAGGCAGTAAATGCTCATGAGTTTATTATGAAAATGGAAAAAGGATACGATACGGTGCTAAAAGAGCGTGGAGCAGGACTTTCTATTGGACAAAGACAGCTTATTGCGTTTGCCAGAACTATGGTAAGTATGCCGAAAATCCTAATTTTAGATGAAGCAACATCAAGTATTGATACCCATACGGAGATTTTGGTGCAGCAGGGAATCGAAGCATTGTTAAAAGGAAGAACCAGCTTTGTAATTGCCCATCGTCTGTCAACAATTCAGAAGGCAGACCGCATTTTTGTAATTGATAAAGGTGGTATTTTAGAACAGGGAAGTCCGACAGAATTAATGGAAAAGAAGGGACATTATTACAACCTGTATATGGCACAGTTTAAGAATATTTAGGCAGAAATTTGTTTGGTGAAAGGGATTGTATAGATGGAAAGTGTTATAGAAAGTGTCAATATAAGAGGCTACGAAGAAAAAGATTGGAACCGTCTTATGGAAGTTCATGATGCAGCAAGAATGGAAGAATTACGTTGGGCAAAATGTGAATGTGCATTTGTACCATTAAAAGAAAAAGTGATTCGGGAAAGATTATTTCAATATGAAATTTGCGTAGCTTGTATACAAGAAAAAGTAGTAGGATTTTGTGCATATTCACAAGATGAACTGGCGTGGTTATATGTAGATCCTGCCTATGCACATCAAGGAATCGGCAGAACACTTTCTAATTATGTAATTGAACACACATCAAGGAGACCGCTTCATGTAGAGGTTTTGGCAGGAAATGAACCTGCCAGAAGGCTCTATGAATCCTGCGGATTTCAACTGGCAAAGAAGGCTTGTGGTATTATGCCGGGAAAAGAAGAAGTAGAAGTAATTGTAGAATGTATGGAACGAAACAGATAGAAAAATAGGAGGAGCAAGATGGTAAGAAATGCTAAAATAGAAGATTACGAAGAAGTGGAAAAAATAATGCAGCAGGTACAGGGGTTACACGTTGGTTGGAGACCGGATATTTACAAACCTGTTACACCGGTGCTTTCCAAAAAAGAATTTGAAGAATTACAAAAAGAAGAAGCCATCGTAGTAGAAGAACGGGAAGATAAAGTATGTGCAGTTTTAGTATTTGTAGAACGTATATATCAGAGCCCTACTCATGTGAAAAGAAAAGTTTTATTTGTGGATACTATGGCAGTTGAGGAAAAGTATCGTGGAAAAGGAATTGGAACAGGGATGTTTGAGTATCTGAAAAAGGTTGCAAAAGAGCGACAGTGTGATGGCATAGAGTTACAGGTAAATGCAAGAAACACAGCTGCAAAAAAGATGTATGAAAAGTGTGGATTTACAGAGAAATCTATCAATATGGAGCTGATATAAAATGAAGTATAACTTAGAAAAGCATGTAATGGAAAATCCAGATTTGCGACAATCTTATAACAAGTTGGCAGAACAGACTTTCGGATTAAATTTTGAAAAGTGGTATCAAGATGGGTATGGGAAAAGTCATATACCATATACATTGTTTGAACAAGGAAAGGCAGTGTCTAATGTTTCGGTAAATTTAATGAAGGTATTATGGCAAGAAAAAGTGCATCATTATATACAACTTGGAACAGTTATGACAGATTCAAAATACCGGAAACAGGGATTAAGTCGTATGTTACTAGAAGAGGTGTTACATGATTGGAAAGACAAGGTGGATGGCATATTCTTGTTTGCGAATGACAGTGTGTTAGATTTTTATCCAAAGTTTGGATTTAAGCGTATGGAACAGTATCAATATCAAAGAAAAATGCAGTATAATGAACAAAAGAAAAAGCAGATGGCAGTAAAATTAGATGTGGACAAAAAAGAAGATTTGGCACTTTTAAGAAAATGTTATGAAAAGGGAAATCCTTTCTCGAAGTTACAGGTGATACAGGGGTTCGATTTACTAATGTTTTATTGTGGTTCTTTTTTGAAAGATTGCATTTATTATGTAAAGGAACAAGAGGCAGTAGTTATTGCAGAACAGGAAGATAATACATTGTACTTGTTGGATGTTTTTTGCGAGAAAAATAAAGATTTGCAAGAAATTTTAACAGCAATTACAACAGAGAAAACCAACGAAATAGTCTTTAAATTTACACCGATAAAGTATCATGATTGTGAAGTGGCAAGAGTAGAAGACGATAATGATGCATTATTTGTATTAGAGGGAAAAGAGAATATTTTTTCAGAAGAAAATTTAATGTTTCCAGAGATTGCGCATACATAAAGTTAATATTTAAAGAAAAAGAGTGAAGAAGAAAATGAAAATAGTAGAGTTGAAGGATGAACAGATTGAAGAATTAGAAAAGTGTTTAGAGGAATATGATAGAAAACATATACAATTTGAGTTAGAAGGAAATGTTTCTATTGGAATATATGAAAATTCGCAGTTAATTGCAGGAGCAGATGCTTGTATGACAGCTTTTCATATTTTGTATGTTTCTACAGTTTATGTTGCTGAGACGTATCGACGTAGAGGAATTGGGAAAAAAGTAATGAATGAAGTAGAAAGACGTGCCAAATTATTAGGTGCGAATATGATTCGGTTGGATACGTTTGATTGGCAGGGAAAAGAGTTTTATGAAGCACTAGGCTATGAAAATGTAGGAAGTTATGAAAATAAGGAGGACCGATTTTCGGAGTTCTTCTTTGTAAAGAGATTGTAATAGGTAAGAAATATGTTATATGACAAAGATATTCGTGAGCCACTTTTTGAATTTTTAGAAGAAGTGTATGGAAAAGTAAGAATTATAGAAGAAAAGCAAATGGGGCGTTCCAGAGCAGATGTAGTGATGGTACGCCCACAGGCAGTTTGTGGTGTAGAAATAAAAAGTGATGCAGACACTTATGCGCGTTTAAAACGGCAGGTGCAGGATTATGATAAATATTATGATTATAACTATATTGTAGTAGGAACTACGCATGCAAAGCATGTTGCCGAACATGTGCCGGAATGGTGGGGGATTATTACCGTAGAGTTGGAAAATGAAAAAACGGATTTTTATCTGTTACGAGAACCAAAAGAAAATCCCAAAGTGGATTGGAAACGGAAAATGACTTTGTTGTGGAGACCCGAGCTTGTTCATATTCAAGAGAAGAATCAGTTACCTAAATATAAGGAAAAAAGCAAAGCGTTTGTTATTGAAAAGATACTTTTGAAAGTGGAAAAAGAACAGCTGCGGGAACAGATAAGCGAGGAATTGTTTGAACGAGACTACAATACAATTGCAGATACCATAAAAAAGTATCGAAAAGATAAAATCTTAAAAAGACTGGGAGGATAGTTAAATCACGAAATCCTTACCAATATGGAAGAAAGTCAGATTGATATGATAAAAAGTAATGTTAAGTAGTTTTTTTTATAAAATTTCTCGAAAGAATGTAAAAAACACTAGTATTTTGAGAAACAGTGTGCTATAATTTCAAAATGATTGTAAATTAGGACATTATGCTCTGGCATTGTGTCTTGAAGGAAAGAAAAGTACGTCTGCACACCATTTTGAAAAGAATGGAAAAGGATAAGATATATATTTAAGGAGGAAATAGTTGTAATGAGCGTACAGGTAGAAAATTTAGAAAAAAACATGGCAAAACTCACAGTTGAGGTTTCCGCAGAAGAGTTAGAAAAGGCAATTCAGGCAGCATATATGAAACAGAAGGGACAGATTAGCCTTCCAGGTTTCCGTAAAGGAAAAGTACCAAGACATATGATTGAAAAAATGTATGGAGTAGAAATTTTCTTTGAAGATGCAGCAAACATTCTGATTAATCAGGAATATCCAAAGGCTGTAGAAGAATCTGGAGCAGATATCGTTTCTCGTCCAACGATCGATATTACACAGCTTGAAAAAGGAAAACCATTTATTTTCACAGCTGAAGTAGCAGTAAGACCAGAAGTGACTCTTGGAAAATACATTGGTGTACAGGTAACAAAGATTGATACTTCCGTAACAGAAGAAGAAGTTATGGCTGAAATCGATAAAGAAAGAGAAAGCAATGCAAGAATGATTACTGTAGAAGACAGAGCAATCGCTGATGGCGATACAGCAGTAATTGACTACGAAGGATTTGTTGATGGTGTTGCATTTGCAGGTGGAAAGGCTGAAAACCATTCATTAGTAATCGGTTCTCATTCCTTCATCGATACTTTTGAAGATCAGTTAGTAGGTAAAAATGTTGGAGACGAAGTAGAAGTAAACGTTACTTTCCCAGAAGAATACCATGCAGCAGAATTAGCAGGAAAGCCAGCTGTATTCAAAGTAAAGATTAACGAGATTAAGACAAAAGAATTACCTGAATTAGACGATGAGTTTGCACAGGATGTTTCTGAATTTGATACATTAGCTGAGTACAAAGAAAGCATTGAAAAGAAGCTTGTTGAAAGAAAAGACGCAGAAGCAAAACGTACGAAGGAAGACGAAGCAATTCAGAAGATTATTGATAAGTCTAAGATGGAAATCCCAGATGCAATGGTAGATACACAGGCTCGTTCTATGGTAGATGATTTTGCTAACAGAATCGCACAGCAGGGATTATCTATGGAACAGTACATGCAGTTTACAGGCATGAACATTGAAAAATTAATGGAGCAGATGAAACCGGAAGCATTAAAGCGTATTCAGTCTAGCTTAGTATTAGAAGCAATTGCAAAAGAAGAAAACATCGAAGTATCTGATGAAGAAGTAGATGAAGAATTAAAGAAGATGGCTGAAATGTACGGAATGGAAGTTGAAAAACTCAAAGAGTACATGGGAGATGCTGAAAAAGAATCTATGAAGAAAGATATGGCAATTCAGAAAGCTGTTGATTTAATCATGGAAAACATCAAGGAAAGAGCAAAGCCAAAGTCTAAGAAAGAGAAAGAAGCAGAAGCTGCTGCAGCAGCAGAAAAATAATTCTTGGTAAGAGTAAGGAGGAATATTAATGAGTTTAGTACCTTATGTCATTGAGCAAACGAGCAGAGGAGAACGGTCCTACGATATATATTCCAGACTGTTAAAAGATAGAATCATTTTCCTTGGAGAAGAAGTAAATGAAACAACTGCAGGTCTTGTAGTTGCACAGCTCTTATTTTTAGAGTCTGAAGATCCGGGAAAGGATATCCATTTATACATTAACTCTCCGGGAGGTGTTGTAAGCGCAGGACTTGCAATTTACGATACAATGCAGTATATTAAATGCGATGTTGAAACAACTTGTATTGGACTTGCAGCAAGTATGGGAGCATTTTTATTAGCAGGAGGAACAAAGGGCAAACGTCTTGCACTTCCAAATGCTGAGATTATGATTCACCAGCCATCCGGTGGTGCAAAAGGTCAGGCAACAGATATTCAGATTGTTGCTGATAACATTCAAAAGACCAAGAAACAGTTAAATACTATTTTAGCGGAAAATACTGGAAAGCCATACGATGTCATTGCAGCAGATACAGAAAGAGATAATTATATGTCTGCAACAGAGGCAATGGAATACGGCTTGATTGATCGTGTTATTACAAACAGACAGTAAGAAAAATCCCAGGGGACAGCGAGCATTTGCCACTGTCCCCTATGTTGAATGTAGAGTATAAAATGAAATTAGCGAGGTGAAAATATGGCAGGTAGAGATGAAAGAATACGTTGTTCTTTTTGTGGAAAGACAGACGGACAGGTGCGTAAATTAATAGCTGGTCCCAACGGTGCATATATTTGTGATGAGTGCGTAGATATTTGCGCAGAAATTATAGAAGAAGAATTAGAAGAAGAAGAAACCGTAAATGTTAAGGAAGAGGAAATCAACTTACTGAAACCAGAAGAAATGAAGGCATTTCTGGATGAGTATGTAATTGGTCAGGAAGAGGCAAAAAAGGTACTTTCCGTTGCAGTATACAATCATTATAAAAGAATTATGGCACCACAGGATTTGGGTGTAGAATTACAGAAAAGTAATATTTTAATGCTTGGACCAACTGGTTCTGGTAAGACCTTATTGGCACAGACTATGGCAAGAGTATTGAATGTTCCTTTTGCTATTGCAGATGCAACTGCATTAACAGAAGCAGGATATGTAGGTGAAGACGTAGAAAATATATTGCTGAAGATTATTCAGGCAGCAGATTACGATATTGAACGTGCACAAAAAGGAATTATCTATATTGATGAGATTGATAAGATTACAAGAAAGTCTGAGAATCCATCAATTACTCGTGATGTATCCGGTGAAGGTGTTCAGCAGGCACTATTAAAAATCTTAGAAGGAACTGTTGCAAGTGTTCCACCTCAGGGTGGAAGAAAACATCCACAGCAGGAATTAATTCAAATTGACACTACAAATATTTTATTTATCTGTGGTGGAGCATTTGAAGGATTAGATAAGATTGTGGAAACAAGAATGGATCAAAAGTCCATGGGATTCAATGCACAGATTGCAGATAAAAGAGAAAAGAATCCGGGCGTGATATTAAAACAGGCATTACCACAGGATTTTGTAAAATTCGGATTAATTCCGGAATTTGTAGGACGTGTACCGGTAACTGTTTCTTTAGATGCTTTGGATAAGGACGCTTTGGTGCGTATCTTAAAAGAGCCAAAGAATTCATTAGTAAAACAATATGAGAAATTATTTGAATTAGATGGTGTAACATTGACTTTTGATGATGATGCTATCGAAGCGATTGCAGAGAAGTCTTTGAAACGTAAGACAGGTGCAAGAGGACTTCGAGCTATTATGGAAAAAGTAATGATGGATTTAATGTATCGAGTTCCGTCCGATGAATCTATTGTAGGTTGCAATATTACAAAGGCAGCAGTAGAGGAAGAAGGAGAACCGGAGATTCAATACAAAGAAAGTAAGACCGCTTAAAGGAGAAAAAGATGAGGGAAGAACAAAGGAAAATTCCGGCAGTTGCCCTTCGTGGAATGACAATTCTTCCTGGGATGGTAGCGCATTTTGATGTAAGTCGGGAAAAGTCTGTGAAGGCAGTAGAAAATGCAATGCTTCAAGACCAGAAGATTTTTTTGGTAACTCAAAGGGAAGCAGAGCAGGAAGAGCCTAAAATAGAAGATTTATACAGCGTTGGAATCATAGCAATTGTTAAGCAAGTGATTAAAATGCAAAATAATATTGTACGCGTTCTTGTAGAAGGAATAGAGCGTGCAAAAATAATTGATTTCAGTCAATATGAAGAATATCTAGAGGCTGAAATAGAAGTGATATCAGAGCAAACAGAAGAGCTTCCTGTAGAAGTACAGGAAGCTATGAAGCGTGGTATACAAGAGACATTTGCAAGATACTGTATAGCAAATCCAAAGCCGGGCAAGGAACTGGCAAAACAAATTGGAGAAATTAAGGAACTTAGTAAGCTTCTTGATTATATTGCAAATAATTTGCCGGTGGGATATGAAGAAAAGCAAAAAATTCTCGAGGCAGAGACTTTAGAGAATAGATATGAAACCTTAATGCTTTTATTGATGAATGAAATTAATGTGATACAGATAAAGAAAGAATTTCAGACAAAAGTAAAAGAAAAGGTTGATAAAAATCAAAAAGAATATATTCTGCGTGAGCAGATGAAACTTATTCGTGAAGAACTAGGCGAGGATAATACGGTTTCAGAGGCAGAACATTTTTTAGAAGAGACTAAGAAATTAAAAGCTGGAAAAGAAGTAAAAGAGAAACTGAAAAAAGAAATTGAAAGATTTAAAAATATATCACCAAACTCTTCTGAAAGCGGTGTTATTCGTGGATATATTGAGACAATATTAGAACTTCCGTGGAATAAAGAGTCAAAGGATAACAAGAATCTGGAAGAAGCAGAGCAAATTTTAAATGAAGACCATTATGGAATGGAAAAAGTGAAAGAACGTATGCTGGAATTTTTGGCAGTACGCAATCTTACACAAAAAGGTGAAAGCCCAATTATTTGCTTGGTGGGACCTCCGGGAACCGGTAAGACCAGTATTGCGAAATCAGTGGCGAGAGCATTAGATAAAAAATATGTGCGCATTAGTCTTGGCGGAGTGCGCGATGAAGCAGAGATTCGTGGACATCGAAAAACATATGTGGGTGCAATGCCGGGGCGTATTGCAAACGGATTAAAATATGCAGGTGTAAAAAATCCACTTATGTTGTTAGACGAAATTGATAAAATAAGCAGTGACTATAAGGGTGATACCGCATCGGCATTATTAGAGGTTTTGGACTCAGAACAGAATAATAAATTCCGTGACCACTATGTGGAATTGCCATTAGATTTGTCAGAAGTACTGTTTATTGCAACTGCTAATGATTTACAGGGGATTCCAAGACCTCTGTTGGACCGTATGGAAGTCATTGAGGTTAGTAGTTATACGGAAAACGAGAAGTGTCATATTGCAAAAGAACATTTAATTGCAAAGCAAATGAAGAAAAACGGACTGAAGGAAGGAGAATTTTCCATCAGTGACCGAGCTTTGGAAAAACTGATTCGTGCTTATACCAGAGAAGCAGGAGTTCGTAACTTGGAGCGTAAGTTAGGTGAGCTTTGTCGAAAAGCTGCAAAAGAGATTTACACCAAGGAAAAGAAGACGGTAAAAATTACTGAGAATAATATAGAAAAGATTCTTGGAAAAGAAAAGTACAGCTACGATTTAATTAATGAAACGGATGAGGTAGGAATTGTTCGTGGATTAGCCTGGACGAGTGTTGGTGGTGATACTCTTGAAATTGAAGTAAACATCATGCCCGGAAAGGGTGAATTCCAGTTGACAGGTCAGCTTGGTGATGTTATGAAAGAGTCTGCGCAAGCCGGCATTAGTTATATCCGTTCTGTGAGTGAACAGTATGACATTGATAAAGAATTTTTCAAAGAACATGATATTCATATTCACATTCCGGAAGGAGCAGTACCAAAGGATGGACCGTCTGCGGGAATTACAATGGCAACAGCAATGCTTTCTGCAATTACCAAGCGTAAAGTGCGCAAGGATGTGGCAATGACAGGAGAGATAACATTGCGCGGAAGAGTACTTCCAATTGGCGGACTAAAAGAGAAAATTCTTGCAGCAAAGAATGCAGGAATTAAGACCGTATGTGTTCCAAAGAAGAACGAGCCGGATATTCAGGAAATCTCTAAGGAAATAAAGCAGGGATTGGAAATTGTTTTTGTGGAAAAAATGGAACAGGTGATAGAGGTCGCTTTTGTAAAGGAATAGGAGAAAGCAATGGTAATTAAGTCAGTAGAATTAGAAATTGTTTGTGGAATCACCAGTAAGATACCTGATACAGATAAAGCCGAGATAGCTTTCGCAGGAAAGTCTAACGTAGGAAAGTCATCATTAATTAACGGACTGATGAATCGCAAGGCTTTGGCAAGAACTTCGTCTCAGCCGGGCAAGACACAGACCATCAATTATTATAATATTAATAATGCAATGTATCTGGTGGATTTACCGGGATATGGTTATGCAAAAGTATCCCAGAAAGAAAAGGAAAAATGGGGACAGATGATTGAAAATTATCTGCATACTTCAAAGCAGTTAAAGGCGGTATTCTTACTGATAGACATTCGGCATGAGCCTTCTGCAAACGATAAGCAGATGTATGATTGGATAGTGTATCAGGGATATGACCCAATCATTATTGCAACAAAGCTGGATAAGATTAATCGTAGCCAGATACAGAAACATGTAAAAATGCTAAGAACAGGATTAAATGTGAAACCGGGAACTCCGATTATGCCTTACTCTGCATTAACAAAACAGGGAAGAGACGAAATATGGGAGTTAATGGATTCTATACTTGGATTTTCTGAGGAAAAGAATGAAGAAGAATAAATATATTTTCGTATTAATAATGCTGCTTGCCATTGCTTTGGCAGGCGGTATTTTTACAATTGCATATGTAAAATTAGAAGAGCAGGGCACAACAGAAGGAAAATTAAATGTTGTTACATCTTTTTATCCAATATATGTTGCAACAGAAAATGTAGTAGGAGATAATCCGGACGTTACGTTACAGAATTTAAGTGAGCCACAGACAGGATGTATGCATGATTATCAGCTTACACCACAGGACATGATTCTTTTATCCAATGCGGATGTATTTATTGTAAATGGTGGTGGAATTGAGAGCTTTTTATCTCAAGTGGCAAAATCATATCCAAATCTTACCATTATCAAGGCAACAGACGGGCTAGAACTTCTAAGCGAAGAGGAAGGCGATGCCCATGAAGAAGGGCATACTCATGACCATGACGGAGAAGATGTGCAAGAAGAACACGAGCATGATCATGGTGACGAAGATGTGCAAGAAGAGCACGAACATGACCATGGAGACGAAAATGCCCATGCGTGGATGGACACAGAGCTTTATGCGGGAATGGTGGAAAACATTGCAAATGGTCTTTCAAGGGTAGACACAGAGCATAAACAGACCTATCAGGACAATGCAAAAGCATACTGTGCACAGATTCAGAAGTTAACAGATCAGGTAAATGAATTAAAACAGGAACTTTCTGGAAAAGAGGTTATTATTTTTCATGAGGCATATGCCTATGTGGCAAAACAGTATGGTATGAATGTGGTATATTGTCTGAACTTGGATGAAGAACGCCAGGTCAGTGCAGGGGAAGTTGCCAACGTGATGGAACATATTAAGGAAAATCAGGTGTCCATAGTGTTAGCAGAAGAATTATATGGCAAGGATATGGGAAACACTGTGGAAAAAGAGGGAACATGTCAGGTATATTATTTAGATTCCCTGGTAAGAGGAACATATGAAAAAGATAGTTACTTAAAAACCATGCAGGAAAACATAAATCTGATGAAACAGATAGCAGGAAAGGAATGACCGTTTTGCGTAAAATTATAAAACCTTGTGGGTTACATTGCATTAAGGTAAATCATCTTGGCGTGACATTAGGTGGACAGGAGATTTTAAAAGACATTAATCTTCATATTCATTGTGGAAGTCTAAATGCTATTATTGGTCGAAATGGTGCAGGAAAATCCACCTTGATACGAGCAATTTTAGGAGACATTCCCCATAGTGGTAATATTGAATTTAAAGATAGTGAAAATGGCAGAATTCAGAAGCTAAAGATTGGATATGTGCCACAGTCTTTAAATATCGAAAAACAAACACCGGTCAGCGTATATGATATGATAGCAGCGTATCAGAGTAATGTACCGGTATTTGCAGTAAAAAGCCACAAGCAGCGGGAACGTATCTTGGAACATTTACAAGTATTTAAGGCAGAATATTTGATAGATAAGCAGGTATGCAATCTGTCAGGTGGAGAATTGCAAAGAGTAATGTTGTCTATGGCAATTATGGATGAACCGAACTTATTAATTTTAGACGAGCCGGTTTCCGGAATAGACCAAAACGGTATGGAACTTTTTTATAAAACCATATACCAGTTAAAAGAAAATTATGATTTAGCGGTAATTCTTATTTCCCATGATTTAGAATATGTAAAACGCTATGCAGACAAAGTAGTGTTGTTGGATGGAACAATTTTAAAACAAGGTAATGTAAAAGAGGTATTTTCCAGTGGGGAATTTACAAGAGTATTTGGCAAAAAGGAGGAGATATAATGGAAATTTTCTCTTGGTTGCAATATGATTTTATGAAATATGCTTTTATAGCAGTTTTAATTATTACCCCATTGTTTGGCATGATGGGAACTATGATTGTAAGCCGTAAAATGGCGTTTTTCTCAGACGCATTAGGACATTCCGCATTGACAGGAATTGCCATTGGCGTGGTGCTTGGTGTAAACAATACCAATATATCCATGATATTGTTTGCCATTGTGTTTGCTATATTGTTAAACCAGTTAAGCAGTAAAGTAGTAGCATCTACAGATACAGTGATTTCGGTATTTTCCTCTTGTAGCATGGCAATAGGACTTGCAATTTTGTCAAAGGGTGGAAATTTCAGTAAGTATTCCAGTATCTTAGTAGGAGATATTTTAAGTATTACACCTACCGAAATTATATATTTGATTGTAATTTTTGCGATTACACTGGGATTTTGGATACTGGGATTTAATAAGCTGTTGGCAGTAAGTTTGAATCGAACGTTAGCAAAGAGCAGACATATTCCCGTAAAACTAATGGAAAATTTGTTTGCAGTGTTGACGGCATTAATTGTTATGGTATCCATTAAGTGGGTAGGAATTTTAATTATTAATGCACTGTTAATTCTTCCGGCAGCAGCCAGTCGGAATATTTCAGAAAATATGAGAGAGTACCATTTCTTTTCTATAGTATTTTCTATGTTTTCCGGAGTAGCAGGACTTATTATCTCATATTATACCAATGTGGCAACCGGTCCAATGATTGTAATTATTGCGTCTATTATTTACTTTGCGACTTATTTATGGGGCAGAAAGCATAATATGTAGCGGGTCACATATTTTAGAGCAGATAGGAAGTGGGTAAGTTGGAAACAAAAGAAATACTGGAAAAAGTTCGTTGTGGAGAAATATCCATAGAGGAAGCGGAACGACATTTCAAAAAGCAACCATATGAAGAAATGGGATTTGCAAAGTTAGATGTACACAGAGAAGTGCGTACAGGATTTCCGGAAGTGATTTATTGCGCAGGAAAGGCAGATGATTATCTAGTATCTATTTATCAAAAAATGTTTGAAATGCATGGTGAAGTATTTGGTACCCGGGCCAGTGAACATCAATACGAAATAGTAAAAGAAGTATTACCACAGATTACCTATGACAAGATATCAAGAATCCTAAAGATTGAAAAAACAGATAAGGTGCATATTGGAAGTATTGCAGTTTGTTCTGCCGGAACAGCAGATATTCCGGTAGCAGAAGAAGCAGCGCAGACAGCAGAGTACTTTGGTGCACATGTGGAAAGAGCTTATGATGTAGGGGTTTGTGGAATTCATCGTTTGCTGGCAGAGCTGGATGTGGTTCAGGAAGCGAATTGTGTTGTAGCAGTAGCCGGAATGGAAGGAGCATTAGCAAGTGTTATCGGCGGTTTAGTTAGTAATCCGGTAGTTGCAGTGCCAACTTCCGTAGGATATGGAGCTAGTATGAATGGAATTTCCGCATTACTTACCATGATAAATTCCTGTGCTAATGGAATTGCTACGGTCAATATTGATAATGGTTATGGAGCTGGTTATTTGGCAGCGCAGATTAATCGTTTGGCAGAAAAATAAAATTTTTCTAAAAAAAGGTATCTTTTTCTTAAAAATAAAGGAAAAGGTACTTTTTTCTTTACGAACAAACTTTGATATGTTAGAGTAGAAACAGGCGAAAAAACAGAATTTCCCAAGTATTTAATAGAAAGGAAGCGTCAGAGCACGCGTAGAAAGAACATGAGTGAAAAAGTTTTAGCAGTAGCAGCAGGACATGAAATTACCGAAGGAGAAGTAAACGATTTAATTAAAAATTATCCACCAGAGCAGCAGATTTATATGTCTAGTCCACAGGCAAAGCAGCAGGTGTTAGAGCAGATTATTGCATTCCATTTATTTCATCAAATGGCAATTGATGAGAAAATTCCAGAATCTAAAGAATATAAAGATATGATAGAAAAAATGCAGGTAGAATTAGCAAGTCATATGGCAGCTACCAGTGTCATCGAAAACATCAAAGTAGATGAGGCAGAAGAAAAGGCATTCTACGAAGAAAATCCAGACTTATTTGTAGCAAAACCACAGGTAAATGCAAAACATATTTTAGTAGATAGTGAAGATTCTGCAAATGATATTGCAAAGGAAATTGCAGAAGGACTTGCATTTGAAGAAGCAGCAAAGAAATATTCTACTTGCCCATCCAAAGAACAGGGCGGAGATTTGGGATATTTCTCCAAGGGACAGATGGTACCGGAGTTTGAAAAGGCAGCTTTTGAAGGTGAAGTTGGAAAAGTAATCGGACCAGTACAGACACAGTTTGGTTATCATTTGATTCGTGTAGAGGATAAAAAAGAAGGTTCTACAATTCCATTTGAACAGGTGAAAGATCAGATTCATCAGCAGTTGATTCAGACAAAGCAGAAGGAAGTATATGACGCAAAAGTAAAAGAACTTGAGTCAAAATACGGCGTAGAACGTAAGGACATTTAAAAATAATAAAGGGGTGAAGAGATGAAAAAATCCACCAAATATTTTAAAATTGCACTGAATTTGTTGGTAGCGATATTTGTAATTGTAGTATTGTGTGTGTTGGTTCCAAAACTGTTAGTATTTTTTATGCCATTTGTAGTTGGATGGATTATATCTATGATTGCTAATCCACTGGTACGGTTACTGGAACGAAAGTTGAAGGTCGTTAGAAAACATGGTTCTATGATAACGATTATCGGAGTATTGGTAGTTGTTATTTTAGCGGGATATTTAGCGGGAGCTAAGTTAGTATCAGAGACTGTCAATATGGTAAATGGACTTCCTAAGATATATGACAATTTCAAAGAAGAATTTGAAGAAATTGGAAATAATATGCAAGGATTTTATGATAAACTGCCGGCTAATATGCAGAAAAATATTTCGGAAGTGACGGATAATTTATCAGGATATTTGAGTGGAGCAGTAAAAGCAATCGGTCAGCCAACTTTTGAGGCAGCAGGAAATTTTGCAAAGAATGTTCCGGGAACACTGATTGCTATAATCATGAGCATTTTGTCAGCATACTTTTTTACAGCAGATCGAGACAATATTTTGGCTCTGCTAAAGAAAAGTATGCCGGAAAGTGTGTGGAATCGTTGTTCCGGTGTTATCAATGATTTAAAACATGTAGTGGGCGGCTACTTCAAGGCACAGTTTAAAATCATGGGGGTTGTGTATGTAATTCTTGTGATAGGGCTTTGGATTTTAAAAGTGGACTATGTATTGTTGGTAGCACTGCTTATTGCATTTTTGGATGCATTGCCGTTTTTTGGAACGGGTACTGTATTAGGTCCTTGGGCTATTTTAAAGATATTGTCCAAAGATTATAAAATGGCAGTGGGACTGATTATCTTGTATCTGGTTACTCAGTTGGTTCGTCAGATTATTCAGCCAAAGGTGGTAGGCGATACCATAGGAATGAATCCTCTGGCAACATTGATTTTTATGTATATTGGATACAAGTTTAGCAGTATTATCGGAATGATTGTTGCTGTTCCAATCGGAATGATATTAATTAACCTGTACAAAGCAGGTGTTTTTGATAATCAGATGCGATGTGTAAAAGAATTGGTACATGATATCAATGAATTTCGGAAATTAGATAAAAAGGAGGAGTAGTAGAAAATGGACACATTTAAGTTTGAAGAGATAGAATATGTACGCCCTGATTTTGAGGGAATGAAAAAAGTTTGGGAAGAAGAAACTGAGAAAATCAAAAAGGCAACTTCTTATGCTGAAGTAAAGGATGCCATGGGCAGAATCGAAAAAGCAGAGGGAAATATGTCTACCATGATGAATGTTTGCAGTATTCGAAATACATTGAATACTACAGATGAATTTTACGAAAAAGAGATAGAGTATGTGCAGAATACATATCCAACAGTTATGGAAAGTGCAATGGAATACTATAAGGCAGTCTTGACAAGTTCATTTAGAAAAGACATTGAAGAAGAGTACGGAGAGGAAGTTCTCGTAGCTATGCAACGTGAGGTAGATAGCTTTAATCCGGCATTGGTTCCTTTTTTGCAGAAGGAAGGAGAATTAACTACCAGATATCAGAAAATGATGGCGACAGCACAGATACCGTTCCGTGGAAAAACGTATAACCTTTACGGAATCGAGAAGTTCTTTGAGCATCCGGACCGTCAAACCAGAAAAGAAGCGTTTAAGGCATATTCAGATTTCTATCATGGAAATGAAGCGGAATTAGAAGAAATTTTTGCCCAGTTGATTACAGTAAGAAATGAAATGGGAAAGGCTCTTGGAGATGAAAACTTTATCCCATTAGGATATAAACAGCAGGGTAGAAGTGATTATGGACAGGAAGAAGTAGCTTCTTTCCGTGAACAGGTGCGTAAGGAAATCGTACCTCTTTGTGAAAAATTATACAAGGCTCAGGCAAAGCGTATCGGTGTGGATGAAATCAAAGTGTATGATGAAAAGTTTGTGTTCCCGGATGGAAATGCAGAACCGGCCGGTGATGATGACTATATGATTGAACAGGCAAGAAAAATGTATCATGATATGAGTCCGGAAACCGGAGAATTTATAGACTTTATGATTGAGCATCACTTAATGGACTTGAAGAATAAAGAGAATAAGGCATCTACCGGTTATATGACTTTTCTGGTAGATTATAAGGCACCATATGTATTCTCATGCTTTAATCATACCATTTTTGATATGCAGGTATTAAGCCATGAATTAGGTCATGCATTTGCAGGATATCAGGCAATGAGACATCAGCCGATTTCAGCTTATTACAGTGAATCTACAGATATTGCAGAGATTCATTCCATGTCCATGGAACAGTTTGCATATCCATATGCAGAACAGTTTTTTGGAAAAGATGCAGATAAATATCGTTTTGCACATTTACAGGAGGCAATTACATTTGTACCGTTTGGAGTGGCAGTAGATGAATTCCAGCATATTGTATACGCACATCCGGAATTAACACCCAAAGAGCGTACTTATGAATGGCATAAGTTAGAAGAAAAATATATGCCATGGAGAAAGTATGAAGATGATGAGTTTATGGAGCGTGGTGGTTATTGGTATCACAAACTTCATATCTACTTATATCCATTCTATTATATTAACTATACCTTAACGACTATGGGAGCTATGGAGTTCAAAAAGCGTTATGAGGAAAATAGAGAACAGGCATGGAAAGATTATTTGAATCTTTGTAATGCAGGTGGAAGTAAGAGCTATTTAGGATTGTTAAAGACAGCAAATCTTTCGGTACCTTTTGAAGAAGGAAGTGTTGCAAAGGCAATTTCCTATGCAAAGGAAATATTGTTAAAAGCAATCGGAGAATAGTATAAGAGCAGCAAAGAAAAGACCAAAGTTTCAGTATTATTTTAGTAAGTGATATTGGACTTCGGTCTTTTTATGATATTACTTATTTTTTCTTGAAAGAACTGCAATAGAAGCCAGAGCCATAACAATCTGACTGATTAAAGTTCCCCAAAGATAGGCCTTGATACCAAATGACGGAATTTCCCATACCACGGAAACAATGCGAAGAGATAATCCTACCATATTCAGGGTAAAGGTAGTGGTTGTTTTTCCAAGTCCATTTAAAATACTACTTAAAGTAGTAGAAAGGTATAAAAAAGGACACATCCATCCAAGGATGACAATAAATGTTCCGGCGAGTTCATTTGCAAACAGAACTTTTCCCATCCAATTTCCCAGAAGAAGAAAAGAAACTGTACAGAGAAATCCAAGAAACAGGCAGTAAAAACAGGTTTTTCGGATTGCATTTCGAATATAGTGCTGGTCTTCTTTTTCCTGAGCTTCTGCGATGGCAGGAAGCAACATTACCGAAACAGAATTGGTAATAACAGAGGGAAACAGAACCATAGGGAGAGCCATACCAGTCAATACGCCGTAAACACTTAAGGATTCCGATACGGAATAGCCGTAATTTCGTAACTGTCCCGGAATCATGGTAGCCTCAATACTTTGTAAAAGGTTTACCAGTACACGATTGGCAGAAAGCGGCGTAGACATTAAAAAAATCTGTTTTAAGCCTAAAAGTTTGCTACCATAGCATTTTCCTCTTCCGAGAAAAGAAATGGAATAGAGGACTGCACCAAATTCTCCGGCAACCAATCCCCAAACAGCAATGTTGACAGTAACAGGATAGTGACGTTCCAAACAAATCTGATAAAGCACAAAGACACAGACCACACGAATTACCTGTTCTACAAGTTGCGAGGTGGCAGGAACAAAGGTCTTTTTAAGACCATAGTAATAACCGTTAATACAGGCATGAATAGCACCAAAAGGAACCGTCAGGGAAAGGATTTCCAATAGAACCTGGCAACGTGGTTCATCTAAAAAGAATACGGCAAGTGGTGTTGCAAAATGATAAAGAAAAATTGTGCATAAAAAGGATAAAAACAGTGAAAGAATAAGACCAGTAGTCAGGTAACAACGGTCGTTGCACAAACCGGTATTTTGGGATGGAACGCCGTTACTGCAAGAAGCAGCAACAGCCTGGGCGGTAAAACGTGAAATGGCAGTTTGAATCCCGGAAACAGTGAGGGAGAAAGTTAAGGCATAGAGGGGGAAAATCAGTTGGTAAATACCAACACCTTCTGCACCAATCGTTTGGGAAAGGAATATTCTATAAAAGAAACCGATAATTCGTGAAATGAGTCCGGCAATGGTTAAAAGTAGTGTTCCGGTAAGCAGAGGGTGACTTTGCAGGGATTTAGAATTCATAGGTCCTCCGAAAGAAAAAATAGTTCTATTTAATGTATGTAAAAAAATACTTTGAAATGCATGGAACTTCTTGAGTTTCCGCAAATTGCATTTGAAAGGTGAATAAATCTAACTAAAATGCCAATCTGCCATATTTTGAAAGGATTTATGTGGTAGTTCTTTGACTAGAGGCACTTTAACAAGCCCCGTCTA
>JAAYPT010000015.1 GCA_012519695.1 Clostridiales bacterium
ATTAGACGGGGCTTGTTAAAGTGCCTCTAGTCAAAGAACTACCACATAAATCCTTTCAAAATATGGCAGATTGGCATTTTAGTTAGATTTATTCACCTTTCAAATGCAATTTGCGGAAACTCAAGTTTACAAAGAAATCCGTATTTTCCCATCCGGCATATTCATACAAAGTAGAAGTGCGGGAATCTCCAATAAAAAGTGCATCATCCAGATAATCCATTTCCACACGTTGAAATTCCCTTGTTTGGGGTGTGACCTGTTCTTCTGCTGCTTCTGTTTGCTGTACTACTTCCATCTGTCCCGGCTGCTGCCCCGTCTGGTCTACCTCACTTATTATTTCGGATTGGCTTTCTGTTCCGGCTTCTCCCTGATTAGGATTTGCCTTCTCTGATTCCTGCTTTTTCACCGCTTTTGTTTCTTTTCTTTTTTCTCCTATCGGCATTTCTTTTGCCGGCTGACTCACCGACACCATTTCTGTTTCTGCTTTGGAACCTATCCCCAACAGTTGACCGCCGCCATAAAGAACACTACTTATTATTATCATCAAAAAGAACGGATACTTTTTCCATTTTTTCATTTGTCTATTCTCCAATATTTTATTATTGATTAAAATCGAAAATATAAGAACGGATTGGTGGCTGAAGTGACAATCTGGTAAATACTTGCCCAAAATATCACTAACAATATACCTAAAAACCACACCTGATGTTCACATCTTTTATAAATTTTCTCCGGCAAATAAGTACACAACAACATTGCCACCAGAAAAAACACACCATACCGTTCCACAGCACTAATGGTTACATGCCAATTCAATGTCCAGGCACTCTTTGTTCCTATCCAGCCAAACATCTTCTTTAAGTAAATTCCAACGCTCGTTATATCTTCTAAGGCAAAAATTACCCATCCGGCAACCACCAGTATGATTGTATATAACCTACCTATGCCATGGTGCTTCTCCATAAACTTTCCCCATAACATTTTTTCCACCACTAACAATAGAAAATAATAAATTCCCCACAACAGGAAATTCCATCCGGCTCCGTGCCAGATTCCGGTTAAGGACCACACAATCAGTAAATTAAAAATGGTACGATACTTTCCCTTTCTGTTTCCTCCCAGAGGAATATACACATAATCCCGAAACCAGGTGCTTAATGTTATATGCCATCTACGCCAAAAATCTGTAATGGAAACGGAAATGTATGGATGATTGAAGTTTCTGGGAATGGTAAACCCTAACATTTTTCCAAGTCCGATTGCCATTAGGGAATACCCGTTAAAATCAAAATATAACTGTAAGGAGTACGCAAACGCCCCCATCCATGCCATACTGGTAGAAATACTTTCAATTCCAACCACCTGAATCTCATTCCATAATTTTCCTAATACATTGGCAATCAGCATTTTGTATCCAAGTCCTACGGTAAAAATCTTGAGTCCTTCCTCTAAGCCCTGCATATTCACTTTTCGTTCCTTAAGCTGTGCCGCAACATCCTTAAATAATACAATCGGCCCTGCTATCAACTGGGGAAACATGCATAAATAAGTTCCCAGATTTACAAAATTCTGTTCATATTCTTCCGGTCTTCGATATACATCAATAGCATAAGCTGCTATTTGGAATGTGTAGAAACTGATTCCTAAAGGAAGCGACCATTTCAAATGTTCTTTTCCTACGAAAAACGGCAGATATTTAAATACGAATAATGTTCCAAAGTCATATAGCAACAAGAGAATCAATATCCCTTTTCGTAACTTTTGTGTTTTTCCTTTCATCAACGTGGTTCCCGCAAAATGCACTCCCAACGTAAGCACAATTAAGAAAAACCAGGTTCGTTCTCCTGCAATATAAAACCAAAGACTTCCCAAAAATAATGTAAGATTTCGGAAACGCCCCGGCACTATATAATAAATCAGTAAAAATACTGGCAAAAATCCAAATATAAATGTTTCACTACAAAACAGCATCTTTTGTTCCTTTTCTACTTTTCTTTTGGTTATGCGCCTTTGAGCCGCTTGCCTATTATAGCACTCTTTTACCATTTAAATGAAACAAATTTCCAAAATGTTATTACAATTATTTTACATTAATATGAAGTTTCTTTTCACAGTTTTTATATTTTCAGAATATTCTACAACTTATTTATCTTGTTTCAGTTATAAGTATTATTAAACTATATTTTTCTAAATATATATTGACTTTTTACCCTTTGTTAGATATAATTAAATCATCAAAAGAAAGAGAGGTACAGTCCACCAGAAACTTAAATTTATTCCCCTAATGAATTCAAGAAATTGAAGCTTTAGGTACAAGAAAGAATCTTCCAGATATAAAATCTGGGAAACAAAGAAATCAAAAGGATTTTCCGTAGAAGCCTTGAATCAAAATATGAAAAGAAAAACAGGTGTGATGTTCCAGATGAATTATTCAGATATGGATACATGCCAACAGAATTCAAAGGTAGCAAAATTTCAAAAGAAAAGAATTGAGATTTCAAGAACTCAAGAAAGTTGAGGTATTAGTCCAATGGACAACATAGTTTAGAAGGCGGCATCAGATATGGTAAATCGGATGCCGCCTTCTTTATATATTGTTTTATTGCTTTTTATTCTAGTATGCTTTTCCCCAATATACCAGTTTATGTGCAGGTTTTCCACAGCAAACACATACATCGGAAATCGGTTCCTGATCTTCTAATGGCATACAACGTGATGTTGCTGTTGTATCTTCTTTAATCTTATCTTCACATGCCATATCTCCGCACCACATTGCGCGAATAAATCCCGGCTTATTTTCTACTGCGTCTTTGAATGCCGGATAGGATTTCGCATCGGTAATGTGAGAATCTCTATGTGCCTTTGCTCTTTCAAACATATCTTTCTGAATGTTTTCTAATAATTCTAGAACGACTTTTGCCACATCTTCTAATGCACATTCAATCTTTTCACCATTATCACGACGAACTAATACACATTTACCGGCTTCAATATCCTTTGGTCCTAATTCTACACGAAGCGGAATACCACGCATTTCCTGTTCTGAGAACTTCCATCCCGGACTCTTATCTGTTTCGTCTGTCTTTACGCGAATACCTGCTTTTGCTAATGTCTCTTTTACTTCGGCAGCCTTTTCCAAAACGCCCTCTTTGTGCTGCTGGATTGGAATTACCATTACCTGTACCGGTGCAATTCTTGGTGGCAATACCAGTCCG
The DNA here is from genome assembly GCA_012519695.1 of Clostridiales bacterium. Lineage (GTDB taxonomy): Bacteria > Bacillota > Clostridia > Lachnospirales > Lachnospiraceae > Petralouisia. The sequence continues at coordinate 3,216 of JAAYPT010000015.1, forward strand.
GAATCATCTCCGTGTACCATGATGATTGCTCCGATTAAACGTGTTGTCATTCCCCAAGAGGTCTGATGTACATACTGAAGTTTATTTTCTTTATCGGTATACTGAATACCAAATGCTTTTGCAAATCCATCTCCAAAGTTGTGGCTGGTACCGGACTGCAATGCCTTTCCATCATGCATCATTGCTTCAATGGTGTAAGTTGCCTCTGCACCTGCAAATTTTTCTTTTTCGGTCTTTCTACCACGAATTACCGGTATTGCTAAAACTTCTTCTGCAAAGTCTGCATAAAGGTTCAGCATCTGAAGTGTTCTTGCCTTAGATTCTTCTGCTGTTGCATGTGCAGTATGTCCTTCCTGCCATAAAAATTCTCTGGAACGAAGGAATGGTCTTGTCTCTTTTTCCCAACGTACTACGGAGCACCACTGATTATAGCATTTTGGCAAATCACGGTAAGACTGAATCTCGTTTGCATAAAAATCACAGAATAAAGTTTCGGAAGTAGGTCTTACACAAAGTTTTTCCGGTAATTCGTTTAATCCACCCTGAGTTACCCATGCAACTTCCGGTGCAAATCCTTCTACATGATCTTTTTCTTTTTCCAATAAGCTTTCTGGTATAAATAATGGCATATATACATTTTCCACACCAGTTTCCTTGAATCGCTTATCCAATTCTTTCTGAATATTCTCCCAAATTGCATATCCTGCCGGTTTGATAATCATACAACCTTTTACGCTGGAGTATGCAATTAATTCTGCCTTTTTTACTACATCGGTATACCACTGTGCAAAATCGGTATCCATGGATGTAATGGCTTCTACTAATTTTTTGTCCTTTGCCATTTTCTTTCTCCTCTTTCTTTCTACTTTCTATTTCTAACAAATGTGAGCACGAAAAAACGCCGAAACTCTAATCCCTATAAGGGACCGGAATTCCGGCGGTACCACCCTGATTAAGTAATATTACATTACTTCTCTCTTACTCTTTATCGCAGATGTACGGCATATTTTCATATGCAGCTCCAAGGTAGGTTCCAAATATTCCCATGAAGAATCTTCCACCATTGATTCTTTCTCTGTTCATGTTCCAATCTGTACTATTCCTCTTCTTCGCCTCTATCATAATTCAGTAATTGCTATTCTATTCCAATTTTCTTCTCTTGTCAAGAACCTATCCTAAAGAACGAAATGCCTTTTCATAGTACCCTTGTATCTTTCCTGTTGTTCTTGTTTTTCCATAGCAATTCTCTTCCATATATACACAGGCACGTCCGCTTTTCTTAGCTCCATAAAGAGCTTCGTCTGCCTGTTCCTGCATCTGCGCGAAACTTCCATTTTTTCTGGCATATCCCCAAGTGACTCCTACACTTATGGATACAATGGGAAGAAAATTACTGTCTGCTTGTTGTATACACAATTTTTCTACATTTTCTTTTAATTTAATTGCCCAGTTTAATGCCTGTGCCTTATCCATATCCGGAAGAAAAATAACAAATTCCTCTCCACCTACTCTAGCCGCAAGTTCCGATTTTTTTCTTATCATGTTGTGAATCTGTTCTGATACTTTGCGAATACAATTATCTCCCTCTAAATGTCCGAAGGAATCATTGTACTTCTTAAAATTATCAATATCAATCATGATAACAGCCACTTTTTTATTGGAGCGCAGACAAATATTCCACATGCGTTCAATTCTGCGTTCTAAACCACGCCGATTCAATAACTTGGTCATCGGATCTGTTTCCGATAAGGTCTTAGCTGTGTCAATTGCTTCTGCATCCTCTGCGCGACGCAGGAAATTATAATATCCCTGTCTGGATATAATTCCACACATTAACTGGTTTGCTGCCAGATAAATGATTGTCTGCATTCCTAACTTCTGGCATATTATCAAAACCACCAATGCCACAATCTGTACGGCAAGACTTGTCAAAAATTCTCTGTTATTATACAAGGGTCCAATGGCAAGTACCGCTGTCATAATCCAGTATACAACTAATTTGAAAAAGGTATCACCTGCCACCAAAGCTCCTACAATCAGTACGGTTTCAAATATGATCCAAAAACCGGAAACCTCTAACTGTATATTTCCCCTTCTTTCTCCGGACAGCCACCGATATGCCCGCCACCCGAAAGTCATGGCATATGCCTCTTCTAACACCAATAAAACCCATAAAATTTTTGCATTTATGATTTGTTCACTGTTTATTCTCAAAACAATGGCACAAAGCAAAAACAGTACACAAAAGCAGACCGATGTCAACAACATCCGTCGCACATTTTCCCTTTGTACACGTTTCCAATACATAGAACGCGTTGTTTTTTTCCGCTTTTGTTCTTTCACGTCTTCACCTATGCCCCTATATAGCAAATATTACTACAAATTTAATCTCATTATAGCAACTTTCCGTCAAAGTTACAATCATAAATTTCTCTTATTAACACATAGGAAAATGGTCCTAGTAAAAATCCCCAAATTCCATATACGTTTAGCCCCACATAAATGCTTATAATAACAACAAGGGGTGGCATACCTAACTTGTCCCCTATAATTTTCGGTTCTAATATCTCCCGCAAAAAACTGCAAAGGGTATAGATTGTAGCATATATGGCAGCAAGCGTGTACTTTCCCTGTACAATTTCAATCAATGCCCAAGGGACAAAAATAGTTCCTGTTCCCAGAAATGGCATGGCATCGCACACACCAATGCCACATCCCACCAGTAATGCATATTGATTTCCGGATAGATACAATCCGATTACACATATAATTGTAACAAATATCATAATAATAAGCTGGGCTTTTATATAAGCTCCCCCTGCCCGGTAAGTGCGCCGTCCCACTTGAAGAATCCCTTTTCCAATGGGGTTACTACTTAATCCCTCCTTTATTTTTTCATAGTCCCGCAATATGAGAATGGTACTGATTACTATCACAAAACAAACACCGCATAGTATCAGTAGATTTCTGGCATAGATTACGGTGCCGTTTAGTAGCGAAGGTAAAAATTTCTCCTCTATTTGACTTTGAAATTTCGGAATGCATGCTGCAACCCCTGTTTTCACTTCATTTGCCTGAATACCGGTAAAGTTTTCCACCTGTCTGCAACACTGATTCCAAATACTCCCCATTTGTTTTTGACAATCTCCCATATTCGAAATCACTCGTTGCACTTGCCCGAAAAGGCTTCTGAAAAAAAACGCCATGATTCCCACTAACAGAACAGAAAAAACACCCACTACTGCGGTAGCAATGATACTTCGCTTTATTTTTATTCTTTTATTTAATTTTCTCACCAATGGACTTAGCCATTTTGCCAGCAAAAAAGCAATAAAAAAGGGAATCACCAACGGCAGTAACCAGCGAATACACGCATATACTACAATGGCAATTCCTACTATTTTGCCTATCCTGCACATACTTTCTTTCATTTCACGTTTCATGTGATTAGTATGTACTATCTAGAAATTTTTATACTTTTTAAAAAGTGTTCCTTGTGGTTCTACTTCAAATTCCATCTGTTTTCCTGTCAGCGGATGCACAAATGCAGTTTTTACCGAACACAGCCCAATAGGCTGATATCCTGCCTCACACCGCGGGTTATACTTCTTGTCCCCCACCAACGGATGCCCTGCATATGCCATTTGTACACGGATTTGATGATGTCTTCCTGTCTCTAAAATGACCTTTACCAAAGAATCTTTTTCTGTCTCTTCCAATACCCCGTATGAAAGTCTGGCTTTTTTTGCTCCCTTTCCTTCTTTTTCCACAACGCTGGAAGTATTGGTTTTTCCGTCCCTTATCAGAAAATTTTCTAAGGTTCCGGACTTTTTCTCAAATCTTCCCTCTACTACTGCCAGATACTGCTTGTCCATCTGTCTTTTTTGTACCTGACTACTTAAGTTTGCGGCAGCTTCTTTGGTTCTGGCAAACACCATAACCCCTTCTACCGGCTGGTCTAAACGGTGTACCAGGAATATCTCTGTGTTTTCCTTTTTCCTTGCAAAATAATTGCGTAATAAGCTCACCATATCCTGCTGCCCTGCCCTTGGGGATTGCACCGCAATTCCCGGTAACTTATGGCATACCACAACCCCGTTATCCTCATAAATAATCTGCAATTGCTCTTTCATCTTTTTACACCTGATTAAACCTTAAAGCGATAGCCTACACCCCAGATAGTTTCAATATACCGAGGCTTTGCAGTATTGTATTCTATTTTCTCACGAATCTTTTTAATATGCACTGTAACCGTTGCAATATCACCTACGGATTCCAATGCCCAGATTTTACTAAACAACTCTTCCTTGGTAAATACTCTGTTTGGATGTTGTGCCAAAAATGCCAGTAAATCAAATTCCTTTGTAGTAAACTGTTTTTCTTCATCATTGACCCAGACTCTTCTTGCAGTCTTATCGATTTTCAGTCCACGAATCTCGATAATATCATTGTCCTGTACATTGCTGTTAATCAGTCTCTCATAACGGGAAAGATGTGCTTTCACTCTGGCTACCAGCTCACTTGGAGAAAACGGCTTTGTAATATAATCATCCGCTCCTAATCCCAATCCACGAATTTTATCAATATCATCTTTTTTCGCTGATACCATAAGAATCGGGGTGTTTTTTGCTTCGCGAATTCGTTTGCAAATTTCAAATCCATCTACGCCAGGCAGCATCAAGTCCAAAATGTACATATCAAATTCTTCACTTAACGCTCTTGCCAATCCTTTATTTCCATCGTTTTCAATTTCAACAGTAAATCCGCTTAATTCCAGATAATCTTTTTCCAGATCTGCAATTGCTACTTCGTCTTCAATAATCAATACTTTACTCAATTTATGACCTCCTGATATTTTCTTATTACAAAATACATAATTGTTCCTATGCCTTCTTTACTGTTTGCCCATATCTTTCCACCATGGTCTTCGATAATTTTTCGCACAATCGATAATCCGATTCCGCTGCCTCCGGTTGCCGAATTACGAGAAGCATCGGTACGATAAAAACGATCAAAGATATATGGCAAATCCTTTGCGGCAATTCCCTTACCATTGTCTTCTATTTCTACTTGAATGAAATCACCCACATCACGCACACGGATATTGATAAATCCCTGTTCTTTTCCCAGATACTTCACAGAGTTACTGATAATATTATTAATCACTCTTCTTAACTGTTCCGGGTCTGCAATAATCTGAATATCTGCATCCACATAATTGATATATGTCAGTTTAATATTTTTTGCCTCTAATTCAATTCCCACTTCTTCTGCACAATCATTAAAATAATCTGCAACATTAATTCGTTTAAAATTATAAGGAATTCGATTGGCATCAATCTTAGAATAAAGTGTCAACTCATTAATCAACGTATCCATTTCATTGGCTTTATTATAAATAGTACGAATATACTTGTCCTGTTTTTCCGGCGTATCTGCCACACCATCCATGATTCCCTCTACATACCCTTTAATTGCCGTAATCGGAGTCTTTAAATCATGGGAAATGTTACTGATTAACACTTTATTTTCTTTTTCACTGGCAATCTTTTCTTCAGCTGATTCCTTCAGACGCAGACGCATTTCTTCAAAATTCTGGCACAGTTCGCTGATTTCGTCCTTACCATCTACTTCCAATGTAAAGTCCAGATTTCCTGCCTTAATATTCTGCGCTGCTCCCTGCAACTTATGAATCGGGTTGATGATTCCCCGATATATCCATATCGTTAACATGCCTGCTGTAAATATTAAAATTAAAACAACTGATATCGCTATATCAATCATCATTTTTTTCACTTCCGGTACAAGCTGCTTCATGCTGGTAACAATGAATATCGTTCCCTCACTATTGTCCGGATAAGTAAAATCTATTTGTTTTAAGATAACCTGATCTTCTCCCTCTACATAAACACCTGCGCCACCTTCTGCTGATTCTTTGGCATATTCCGGCAACTTTTTGGACACATCTGTATTCACATCTGCGCCATATATCAGATTATCTCCTTTTCGTATGATTAAATAAGAATATTTTTCTGCAAGCTCCCGATTTACCTCATCTAAGTAGTCCTGGTTCTCCAGTTTCTCCGGTTCTTCCTTTGCAACCTTCTGTAAGGCTTCGTAGTCCGCTTTTGTAAAATGACTTAGCACCTTAATGGAATTTGTCAGATAATCGTAAGCATTTCCGTCCATGTTATATGCCTGTCTGATTGTCCGCATTTGAAACTGTCCAAATCCCCACATCGCTGCTCCCGCTAAAACTACCGGCACAAATATGATGATGCAGAAAGAAATTATCAATCTGGTTCTGAGTTTCATAAAGAATCCTTTCTTTCCATTGTATATTTATTTTTATTATATCAGTGTTTCTCCCAAAATCCTATGGAATTTTTCTAAACTTTTATAAAAAATATATAAACTGTGGAAATATAAATTTTTTATAAAAATGACTAAAACTCGTCCTTTTCTTTTCCAAGTATGCTATACTGTGAATAAATATTTACCAACAGGAAGGTGAACTTATGAATTTAAAAAACTCAAGATTTGAATGGGTATGCAAAACCTCCGAATCTGCTCTTCAAAAATTTGTACGCATTTTTGCTCAATGGGGTTGCATTATTTTCGGCATTTTAACAATGGTTTTCATGTATTATATACCATTCCTTATTATCACAGTAATCTGCGCAATCGGATGGTTTGTATTATTCCGCAATCGCAAAACCGAATATGAATTTGACTATTTTTCAGAAGATTTAACTATTTTTAAAATTTCTAACGCAATTCGTCGTAAGAAAAAATTTGCCTGCCACTTAGACAACATTGATTACATTGTCAAAGGCATTAACAATCAAAATCCAACCAAAAAGTTTTATTTTGATCCCGAAAACGTGTACAGCATGCAGGTATCCAATTCCGAAGGAAAACAAACACTTTTAATTGAAGCTGACGAACGTTTTCTTCAGATTTTAGACCAAGAACATAAGTTAAGAAAATAAGTTTCTACTACAAAAGCCCTATGACCTTTTCACTGACAGTCATAGGGCTTTTCTTATAATATTTTCCTGTAAATGAACTATATAATTTTTGCAATGGATAAATCCAAATGCTCTGTCAAGTCCAAAATAGAACCGTCATCTAACTGAAGCATCGGCTGTGTCAGATGCTTTGGATTAATCATAACAATGGTTCCACTTTGTCCATTGCTCAACAACACACGATTATGCTGATAGGAGCTTGCAATGCGACGTAAAAAGGTAAGAATATACTGTGGATGATACTTCTGCAATCCTTCTTTTTCAAATGCATCGATTACATCAAACGGACACAACGGTGCACGATAAGAACGTGCCGCTGTCATAGCATCATACACATCCGCAATGGCAATAATCTGTGCAAACGGATCAATTTCATCATCCTTAAGTCCCTGCGGGTAACCGCTTCCGTCACAACGTTCATGATGTTGTAATGCTGCGCGCTTCACATGTACGTCCAATGGCAAATCCTTTAATATCTTATATCCTAAAAGGGTATGCTGCTTTACTCTCGCATATTCTTCCTCGGTATACTTTCCCGGTTTATTTAATAACTCCGGTGGCAATGTTGTCTTTCCGATATCGTGAAGTATTCCACATAAAGTAACCATCTCCAGGTCTTCTTCTGAGAAATGAAGCCATTCTGCTAAGGTTCTGGCTATCAATGCAACATTCACCGAATGAGCATAAATGCTGTCATCTATTTGACGCATATTATGTAACATATCCAATAATCCCAATGTAGTAGATGCTTTGGATAATAATTCTGAAGTCTCTGACAATAACTTTTCTGTATCCACTTCTCCGTCTGGCTTACGAATGTCATTGAAAGAATCTTTTACCGACCCAAGATGCTTGGTATAATCAATCTGAAAATCCATAAACTCCGGTCTACGCTTCACTTGCTGTGAATAAGAAGTTTTGGGAACAAAGCTCCGTTCTTCCTCTTCTTCTGTCTCTTTTTCAATCTCTTCTACCTCTGTTGACGAGATTCCATAAAAAAATAATCTGGATATCAGTGCCGATGTCAACACTGTTCCTGCCTCAATGATAAGTTGTCCATGATTACTATACACCGATTTTGTTGTCTTCATTCCAGGGCGCAACTCTTCAACAGCATATTCTTTCATTCTTCAATTCCCCCTATACGATGTCTAAGCCCGTATAATATCTGCTTAATATAACTTTTAGTATAAAAATAAATGGACTATTTGTCAATAGTTTACACGACTTTCACCACCTACTTGACTTTATATAAAAAACGTAGTATGTTATTATTATAAAAGATTTGAAAATTCCATATTGTATGAATTTCTCTTATTCAGAGTGGTGGAGGTACATAGGACCTGTGAAGCCACGGCAACCCCATATTGGAAGGTGCCAACCTGAGCGAATCATCGAACAATAAGAGGATTTGATTATCTTTTTTGCAATATCGAGTCCGCTTATAAAAGCGGATTTTTTTTATCTTACAAACCAAGTTTATTTTACAAAATTAGGAGGAATAAAATGGAAAAAAGATTATTTACATCTGAATCCGTAACAGAAGGACATCCAGACAAAGTTTGTGACGCTGTATCTGATGCCATTTTGGATGCTTTAATGGAACAGGACCCAATGAGCCGTGTTGCTTGTGAGACAGCAGCTTGTACCGGATTTGTATTGGTAACAGGAGAAATTACAACAAGTGCTTACGTTGATATTCCAAAAATTGTGCGTGACACCGTAAAGGAAATCGGTTATGACCGTTCCGAATACGGATTTGACGGAAATACTTGTGCTGTATTTACTGCCATTGATGAACAGTCTTCTGATATTGCCATGGGTGTAGACAAAGCACTTGAAGCAAGAGAAAATAAAATGTCTGATGCGGAATTAGGGGCAATCGGTGCAGGTGACCAGGGTATGATGTTTGGTTATGCTACCAACGAAACTCCTGAGCTTATGCCTTATCCAATCTCTTTAGCCCATAAACTTGCTTTACAGCTTACAAAAGTTCGTAAAGACGGTACTTTGAAATATTTAAGACCGGACGGAAAAACTCAGGTTTCCGTAGAATATGACGAAAATGATAAACCGGTTCGCTTAGAGGCTGTTGTATTATCCACCCAGCACGACCCGGACGTGACTCAGGAACAGATTCACACTGATATCAAAAAATATGTATTTGACCCAATTCTTCCGGCAGATATGGTAGATGAGGATACCAAGTTCTTTATCAACCCAACCGGACGTTTTGTAATCGGTGGACCTCACGGAGACGCAGGTCTTACCGGACGTAAGATTATTGTAGATACCTACGGTGGATATGCACGTCACGGCGGTGGAGCTTTCTCCGGAAAAGACTGTACAAAGGTTGACCGTTCCGCTGCTTATGCTGCTCGTTATGTAGCTAAAAACATCGTTGCTGCCGGATTAGCTGATAAATGCGAAATTCAGTTATCCTACGCTATTGGTGTTGCACAGCCTACTTCCATTATGATTGATACCTTTGGAACCGGAAAACTTTCTGATGAAAAATTGGTAGATATTATCCGCGAAAACTTTGATTTACGTCCGGCAGGAATCATCAAAATGTTAGACCTTAGAAGACCTATTTACAAGCAAACTGCTGCTTACGGTCACTTTGGACGTAACGACTTAAATCTTCCATGGGAAGCAACTGATAAAACGGATGTATTAAAAAAATATCTGTAAAAGTATCAAAAAATGAATTTCACTTTTGAAGTTCTATACACCAAAAGAGGCAAATGCATAAGCACTTGCCTCTTTTATATTATAGCTATATAACGTTATACAGCTATATTCTTCTCTTCTGTTTATTTTCTCTTAACCTACTTTAAACTGAAACTTCTGAATCTCTTTTTCGGAAGTTGCAAGTTCAATCTGTGCACCTAAGCTTGCTAACTTTTGTTCAAAAGCTTCATATCCTCTCTGAATATAGTGGATATCGTCCACAACGGTAATACCTTCTGCGGAAAGTCCGGCAATTACAAGTGCTGCACCTGCTCTTAAATCCGGTGCGCTCACTCTTGCTCCGGTATAACCTTCTACACCATTGATAATGGCAATATTACTCTCTACTTTGATATCCGCTCCCATACGAGTCAATTCATCCACATATTTAAAACGATTTTCAAAAATGCTCTCTGTTACCGTACTGGTTCCCTGAGCAATTCCCAATACTACCGACATCTGTGGCTGCATATCTGTTGGAAATCCCGGATACGGAAGTGTTGTAACCTGTGTATGACGTAATGGCTTAGACGCTACTACGCGTACTGCATCATCAAACTCTTCTACTTCACATCCTACTTCCAATAACTTGGCTGTTGTTGCCTCTAAATGCTTTGGAATAACATTCTTTACGGTAACATCACCCTTTGTTGCTGCTGCTGCAAACATAAAGGTTCCTGCTTCTATCTGATCCGGAATAATGGAGTATTCTGTTTTATGAAGCTTCTCTACACCTGCAATACGGATGACATCTGTTCCCGCACCACGGATATTTGCTCCCATACTATTCAAAAAGTTTGCCACATCAACTACATGCGGCTCTTTTGCTGCGTTTTCGATGGTAGTCTTTCCTTCTGCCAGGGAGGCTGCCATCATGATATTAATCGTAGCTCCTACAGACACCTTATCCAAATAGATATGGCTTCCTACCAACTTTTCTGCCTCTGCGGCAACTGCACCGTTACGAATCTCCACATTCGCTCCTAATGCACGGAAGCCCTTGATATGAAGATCCATTGGACGGCTTCCGATATTACATCCACCCGGCAAAGTTACCTCTGCACGTTTATATTTTCCAAGTAAAGAACCTAATAAGTAATAAGATGCACGAATCTTCTTCATTGATTCATAATCTACCGGCACATCCTTTACAAATGCACCATTAATCTTAACGGTATGTGCATCAATTCTATCAATCTTCGCTCCGATATCTCCCATTGCCTGAAGCAAAGCATTTATATCCCGTACATCGGGTAAATTATCTATTGTTACGGTCTCATCCGTCATAATTGCGGCTGCAAGAATTGCCAGTGCAGCATTCTTCGCTCCACCGATTTCTACTTCTCCAACTAACGGATTGCCTCCTTTAATAACATATTGTTCCATATTGCACCTCTATGCTTCATTTTTCGTACAAAAAGTTATTATAGTAATACGGCTTTCCTCTGTCAAGGACTTGCCAAAAAAATCTTTATGTATTATTATAACATACTTTATTAATTTGTAAATGTCTGCTTTCCTGCACTTTGGAGATTCTATCTATCTCTATTGTATGCTTTGCCTTTATTTGGGTGTATGTCCCGCTTTGCATTGGAAAGCATTTCCAGAATGAAGTTTTCTCCCTCTTAAGTAAGTATTAACTTTTTTGCAAAATCATTCTGCCTTTTTTAATTCTTCCATGATTCTTTGAATGGTTGCTTCCACATCCAGTCCGGTTTCATCTACGGTGATATCTGCATATTTTTCATACAAAACCACACGTTCTTCATATAAATCGTGTAAGGTCTGTCCGTCTCTTAGTACTACACCGCGACCTTGTATATTGTGAAGACGCTTATCTAACTCCTCATACGGAAGTTTTAAGTATACCACAGTGCCGATTTCCTTTAAATGCTCCATGGCTTCCTTTCCATATACGACACTTCCACCAGTGGCAATGACAGACTGTTCTACATTGATGTTTGCATTGACACGATTCTCTATGGCAATAAATCCATCTGTTCCCTCATCGCTGATAATCTCATGTAACAGACGTTTTTCTTCCTCCTGTATGATAAGATCTGCGTCCAGAAACTGATATCCTAATACTTTCGCTAGTACTACTCCGGCTGTACTTTTCCCTACACCGGGCATCCCTATTAATACAATATTTTTCATAATTGCTCCTGATAACTTTCTTCCTATCTTAATGCTTACGCTTTATCGCATTACATTCTTTGAAAGTATACCACATTTTCCGCTCTGTGCCTACTATTTTTTCAGCAAAAATTTATGGCTGGACACCTTACGGTACCCAGCCATTTTTCTTATACCTTTTTTCTATGATTCGGCTTTTGCTTCCCGAATATTTTTTCTTACTTTTAACACCATGGAAGGAGAAACTGACAATTCATCCACACCCATTTTTACAAAGGTCTCCGTCAACTCCAAATCAGCTCCTAATTCTCCGCAAATACCTGCCCAGATACCTGCTGCATGAGCATTTTTTACTACCATCTCGATCATCCGCAAAATTGCCTTATGATGTGGCTGATAAAAATGTCCCAGCTTTGCATTCTGACGGTCAATGGCAAGGGTATATTGTGTTAAATCGTTGGTTCCGATACTAAAGAAGTCTACTTCCTTCGCCAGATCATCGCTTACCATGGCTGCCGCCGGTGTTTCAATCATTATTCCAAGCTCTACTTCCTTAAATGGAATTTCCTGTTTTTCCAGCTCTTCCTTTACTTCTTCTACAATGCCCTTGATTTCCCTTACTTCTTCTACGGAAGTAATCATCGGAAACATAATGGCAATCTCTCCGTAAGCAGAAGCACGATATAAGGCTCGCAACTGCGTTTTGAAAATTTCCGGCTGAGTAAGGCAGATACGAATTGCACGATATCCCATAGCCGGATTTTCTTCCTGCTCCAGTCCAAAATAGTCCACCGTTTTATCTGCTCCAATATCCAGAGTACGGATAATAACCTTTTTTCCTTCCATTTTCTCTGCTACTGTCTTATATGCCTGAAACTGTTCTTCTTCTGTTGGGAAATTACTGCTTTCTAAGTACAGGAATTCGCTTCGGAATAATCCGATTCCTCTTGCATCATTTTGCAATACACTTTCTACATCCTTTGGATTTCCTATATTGGCGTAGAGTTTTATCTTTCTTCCATCTGCTGTCACATCTTCTTTGCCTTTTAACTGCTGCAAAAGTTGTTTTTCTTCCTGACACTTTGCCAGCTTTTCTTCCATAACCTTGAGTGTCTCTGCATCCGGGTCTACATAGACGGTTCCTGTGAAACCGTCTACGATTACTTTTTTCCCGTTATACTCTGGCTTCAATTCAATATCTGTCTGAATCAATGCCGGAATATCCATAGTTCTTGCTAAAATTGCTGTATGGGAATTTGCGGAGCCTTCTCTTGTGACAATGGCCAACAGCTTATCCTTTTCAAACTGCACCGTTTCACTTGGTGCTAAGTCCTGTGCTACAATAACAACCGGTTCTTGAAACATATCCATTGCCTGTTGTGTTCCGGATAATATCTCTATCAGGCGTTGGGAGATATCCCGAATATCTGCCGCACGTCCTCTCATGTAGTCATCATCCATTGCTTCAAACATTGCTGCAAATCGATTACGCACCTGTGACACCGCATATTCTGCATTCACATGTTCTTCGGTAATCATATTGCAGATAGAATCTACATAATCTCCGTCATCCATCATCATCTGATGCACTTCAAAAATCATGGCTTCTGCTTCGCCCACATCTTTCAATGCCTTGTCATACAATTCTTTTAATTGAGAGATTCCTGTTTCTTTTGCTTTCTCAAATCTTTGTACTTCCTGCGCGGCATCCTCTATCTGCCGACGTTCAACTTTATTTTCTTTTTTCTGAAAAATACACAAGCTTCCAATTGCGATTCCACCAAATACGCTGGTTCCATTGAATTTCAACATTAGAGAACTCCTTTCTTATCCCTCACTACAGATTTTCTTTAAAGAATGCCTCTAAATCCTGTGCTGCCTGTTCTTCTCCTTCACCTTCTACTTTTATGGTGACAGTTTCGCCATTCTTAGCCCCCAGACTCATAACACCCATAATTCTTTTGGCATCTACTTCTCTTCCTGCTTTTTCAATTGTTACTTTTCCTGCAAATTTTGCAACTTCTTTTACTAATAATCCTGCTGGTCTAGCGTGGATTCCTTCTGGATCTGTGATTGTGTAATTAAATGTTTTCATATTCTTCTACTCCTTTACGTCTTTTTTTAAGATACCTAATAATACTGCACTAATAATTGTTCCTACTACTAATGATACTACATACATCATGGTATTTCCAACTACCGGGAATACGAAAATTCCACCGTGTGGTGCCATCAATGTACAATTAAATGCCATGGATATTGCTCCTGCAACTCCGGAACCTACAATCAAAGCCGGTAATACATGCAATGGATCGGAAGCTGCAAACGGAATGGCTCCTTCGGAAATAAAGGACAGTCCCATAATAAAGTTTGTCGGACCAGATTTTCTTTCTTCTGCGGTAAATTTCTTTTTAAATAACAAGGTTGCTAATGCAATGGCACATGGTGGAACCATACCGCCAATCATAACTGCTGCCATGATATTGTAATTTCCTGCCGCAATAGATGCTGTTCCAAATACATAGGCTGCCTTATTGATCGGTCCACCTAAGTCTGCTGCCATCATTGCTCCTAAAATCAATCCCAATACAATGGAGCTTGCACCGTTCATACTGGAAAGTCCATTGTTCAACAGGGTATTTAATGCTCCAATTGGAGGTTCTACCACATACGTCATAACTACTCCAATGATGAATACACCAAACAAAGGATACAGCAATACGGTTTTGATACCATCTAAGCTTTCCGGTAGTTTTTCAAACAGTTTCTTCATACCAATGATGAGATATCCTGCTAAAAATCCTGCTACCAATGCGCCAAGGAAACCACTCTTTCCATTTGCTGCAATTGCACCACCTACAAATCCCACTACCAGGCCCGGACGGTCTGCAATACTCATTGCAATAAATCCTGCCAGAATCGGAAGCATAAATCCGAATGCGGTTCCACCAATGCTCTTAAACATAGCTGCAATCGGTATAATGGTACCAAAGTTTGCTCTTTCATCCGGAGCAAGTGCTGCCAAGTCTACGCTCATACCATCAATCAAAAATGCAATGGCAATCAAAATACCGCCTCCTACTACGAATGGAAGCATATGTGAAACTCCATTCATCAAGTGCTTGTAAATCTTATGTCCGGTACTTTCTTTTCCGGAAGTACTTTCCTGTTTTACTGCTTTGCTTCCGGAATGGTATACTTCTACTTCTCCGCTTTGCGCCTGACGAAGTAATTCTTCTGCCTTATTGATTCCATCTGAAACCTGACGAATAATTACTTTCTTTCCATCAAAACGTTCCATTGGCACGTTGGTATCTGCACAAATGATGATACAATCGGCTGCTGCTATTTCTTCCTCTGTCAGCACATTTTTAGCTCCGCCGGAACCTCTGGTTTCCACCTTAATACTATGCCCCAATTCCTTTGCTTTTTTCTCCAAAGACTCTGCTGCCATATAAGTATGAGCAATTCCGGTAGGGCATGCTGTAACTGCAAGAATTTTACATCCCACTACATTTTGTTTTGCATCCTCTTCTGCCAGTTTTTCCCGTTCTGCCTCGTCTACATATTTCAAAAACTCTTCTTTTGTTTTTGCGCTGCGAAGCTTAGCGGTAAAATCCTCGTCCATCAATAATACAGATAAACGACTGAGCACATCCAGATGTACATTGTCTTTGGTATTCGGTGCTGCAATTAAGAAAATCAAATCTACCGGCTCACCATCCAGTGAATCGTAATCCACACCGTCAGGAAGTACCATTGCTGCCAGTCCCGGTGCTTTCACTGCATCACATTTTCCATGAGGAATCGCAATCCCTTCTCCTGTTCCTGTGGTTCCCTCTTCTTCTCTTTTCATTACCTGTGCTTTGTAAGCTTCCTTGTCGGTAAGCTTTCCGGTAGCTGCCATAAGGTCTACCATTTTTTCAATAGCTTCTGCCTTTGTTTGAGCCTTTCCATTCAGCTCAATCCCTTCGCTCATGAGTAAATCCGTAATCTTCATGGCTGTTCCCTCCTTAACATTTTATAGTTTTTTTAATATCTCTTCTACTTCTGGTTTCGTTGCCAACCGTTCGGAAAATGCGCTTGCACTTCCGGTTGCTATTCCCATACGAAATGCTTCTCCATAATTTCCTGTGGTGAGATATCCTGTTAAAAATCCCGCTACCATGGAATCTCCTGCTCCCACAGAATTTACTACCTTGCCCTTTGGTGCCGGGCTCTGTCTTACTTCTCCATCTTCGGATACCAGTATCGCTCCATCTCCTGCCATAGAAATCAAAACATTTTTTGCCCCCATTTGCTGTAACTTCTTGGCGTGTACAATAATTGTATCGTTACTGTCCATTGGTGTGTGAAAAATTTCCTCTAATTCATGATTGTTTGGTTTAATCAAAAACGGATGATATTTTAATACATTTACCAGTAAATCTCCTGTGGCATCTACTGCTACCTTCATATTCTTTGCAGCCACCCGCTCCATAATCAGTTCATAACTGGAATCCGGCATACTTCCCGGAATACTTCCAGCCAGTACCAGTACATCTTCGGAAGTCATGGCATCTAGTTTCTCGTATAATTGTTCCAGTGCTTCTTTGGAAATCTTTGGTCCCTGACCGTTAATCTCACTTTCTTCATTGGAACGAAGCTTGATGTTGATTCTGGACATTCCGTCTTCCACCCGGATAAAATCTGTATAGCATCCCCAACGCTGTAACGCCTGTTCAATCTCGGTTCCGGTAAATCCTGCGGTAAACCCAAGGGCGGTACTTTCCATTCCGAGATTCTTTAGTACCAGGGAAACATTGATTCCTTTTCCACCGGGGTATACCAGTTCTTTGGTGGTTCGATTTACTCTTCCCAGTGTGAAATCATCTACACTTACGATATAATCAAGACATGGATTAAATGTAACGGTGTATATCATATGCTATCTCCTTTCTTTTCCTTTTTTGTTAATCTCAATAATGTTTTTTGCTCCTTTAAAGGCACTACCTCTTACTTCTGTTGTTAATATGGTAGCATCTTCAAATGCTGCAAAAGTGATTGGTGATATTTGATTAAACTTTTCTGCATCACACAGAATATAAGGTCTTCTGCATTGCATGATTGCTTTTCTTTTTACCATGGCTTCGGTAATATCCGGTGTGGAAAATCCGGATTGACGGCTCACCCCATTTGTTCCGATAAAACCTATGGTAAAATTATATCTTTCCAAATCTGCAATCGTTTCATTCCCTACAATAGCTTCTGTTGCAAGTTTAAATCTGCCGCCCAGGATATGAGCTTCACATCCTGCTTCTACCAACTTCTTGGCATGACTGATTGCATTGGTAACATAAACTGCGTTACGTTCTGTAATAAAGTCAATGACTCTTTCCGTGGTAGTTCCTGCATCCAAATACACTAAATCATTGGGCTGTATAAGAGATGCTGCATATTTGGCAATTTCTATTTTTTCTTCTTTATTTAAGTTTTTTCGAGATTCCACATCTTCATCCTTATCATAATAAAAATTGATGGCAGTAGCTCCTCCATGTACCTTGTTTACTCTTCCTTCTTCTGACAACAATGTTAAGTCACGTCTTATGGTTGATTCTGAAGCACCTAACAATTCCGTCAGTTCCTGGACCGAAACACTTCCATTTTGTTCTACCAGTTTTAGTATTTGTTCTAATCTTTTCTCTAACAGCATCCTTACACCTCTTACTGATTTTGATTGTTTTTGACTGCTTTTGATTGTATCTAAATAATATCATCATTTTCCGTCATTTTCAATCAAAATACTTCACAAAAAAAGCACACATACTTTGTGCGCTTTTACTTAACTCTATTCTCCTGGGTAATTAATTTCCGAAATTGTTTCGGTGGGATATGCTTATATTTTTGAAAAATCTTAATAAAATAGCTGGTAGTTGCAAATCCCACCTCTGCCCCGATTTCCGTGATTGAAAGTGTAGTGGACACCAGCATCTGCTCTGCTGCTGCAATCCGAATGTGATTGAGATATTCCCGAAAGTTCATCTTCATAATCCGATGAAAGCTTCTGGAAAAATAACTGTAACTCATATGACAAAGTTTTGACATTTCTTCTGCTTTTATATCTTCTACATACCGCTCCGATACATATTGTAGGGCTGATTGCAGTTGATTTCGCAGATTCCGGTCCCCTGCATTTTCCTCATAATCCTCTTTTTCATTGGCATTCCAATAACGAAGTATCCACAAGAATATTCTTCCGATATGATTTTTTATTGCCAGCTCATAGCCGTATTTCTTGTCTGATTCCTCTTGTATAATTTCAAAAAACAGATGGGGGATTTCTGTTTCTACAAGTGCTTTTGCCGGTATTACTTTTTGATTGGAGCTGTTTTCCGTTACAAAGGGCAACATATATTTCATTTCAAAATGATTGGATGAAATACTGTTATAAATTAATTCCGGCAAAAAACGAACTACCACATATTTTCCCCCTGTTTTGGAGCGTGCATCTATCTGATGTACTTCCCGTGAATTAATCAATACCATGTCACCACTACCAAATTTATGATACTGCCCTCCTAACAATACCTGAAACTCTCCGGAAACTCCATAAAGCAATTCTATATAATAATGATAATGTGCCGGAAATACATTTCCCACTTCTTCACACTCCTGCATATGGCATAAGTACTCACATCGTACCCCATCGATATATGCCTGCTTTTCCTCTAAATAATTCATGTTTTCTCCTTATGACAAATTTTTCGTATTTTTGTACGAAAAAATTATATCATCTTTGACTTGATTCGGCTATACTTTGGTTAAAAGTAAGAAATAAAACGCAAGAAACAACAGCTATTAAGGAGGTTTTTACCATGAATCATACAACATTTGCACAGCTTTGTCGTACTGCTGCCGCTGAAGGAGCCGTACTTTTAAAAAACGAAAACCATGTACTTCCATTCCTTACCGACGATACGGTTTCTGTCTTTGGCCGTTGCCAGTTAGAATACTATAAAAGCGGAACAGGCTCCGGTGGTGCCGTTCACGTTCCTTACCGCACCAACATCTTAGATGGTTTGCGTGAAAATCACATTTCCGTCAATGAATCTTTAGTAGAAACTTACGAAGCCTGGCTGAAAGATCATCCTTTTGATGACGGTGGCGGAGGTTGGGCTGCCGAGCCTTGGAATCAGCAGGAAATGCCTGTTTCTCATGAGCTTGCTGCAAATGCAGCTTCTGTTTCTTCCAAAGCGTTGGTGATTATCGGAAGAACTGCCGGAGAAGACCAGGACAATGCAGATGTAGAGGGCAGTTATCGCCTTACCAAAGAAGAATTACAAATGTTACAGACAGTTACTGCACATTTTTCTAAGGTTGCAGTACTATTAAATGTTGCAAACATCATTGATATGAGTTGGATTAACGATTCTTCCTACAAACATCCCATTTCTTCTATTATGTATATTTGGCAGGGTGGAATGGAGGGGGGACTTGCCGTGGGAGATGTCCTTTCCGGTGCGGTAACTCCTTGTGGAAAATTAAGTGATACCATTGCCTATACCCTTGCCGACTATCCGTCTTCTGCTAATTTTGGCGATAAAAAGGTAAACTTTTATCAGGAAGATATTTATGTTGGATATCGTTACTTTGAAACTTTTGCACCGGACAAGGTAATGTATGAATTCGGTTATGGTCTTTCCTACACAGACTTTTCCACGGAAATCCTTTCTGCCAGCCTCTCCGGTTCTGCCCCAGATGGTTCGGTTGAACTTACTGTAAAAGTAACTAATACCGGGAACTGCGCCGGCAAAGAAGTTGTTCAGACATATTACAGCGCACCCCAAGGACTCCTTGGAAAGGCGGTAAAAGTGCTTGGTGGATTTGCTAAAACTAACATTTTGAAGCCTGGCGAATCTCAAACCCTTACCATAAGTTTTCCACTGAAACAAATGGCTTCTTATGATGACAGTGGCATTACAGGGCACAAATCCTGCTATGTTTTAGAAGCCGGTACCTATGAGTTTCATGTTGGAAACAGTATTCGCAATGTCACAAAAGCTCCAACTGCTCTCACACTTTCCTCCCTTGTGGTAGTGGAAGAATTAGAAGAAGCATTGGCACCTACACAGGAATTTACCCGTTTAAAACCAGGTACTGCCAATGGAAATGGCGTATTTTCTACCGAATATGAACCGGTTCCTTTACAGAGCATTTCGTTAAAAGACCGAATTGAACATGCTTTACCTAAGACACTTTCTCAAACAGGAAACCGGAATCTTACTTTAAAAGACGTTGCTTCCGTTAAAACATCTATGGAAACCTTTGTTGCACAGTTTACCAAGGAAGAATTAGCTGCTCTGGTTCGTGGGGAAGGCATGAGCAGTCCAAAAGTAACACCGGGCACCGCTTCTGCATTTGGCGGGGTTACTGATGAACTTTTCGCGCTTGGACTTCCAATTGCCTGCTGTGCAGACGGTCCTTCCGGAATCCGTATGGAAAGCGGACAAATGGCTACCCAAATGCCTATCGGTACACTACTTGCTTGTACCTTTAATGTGCCATTAGTGGAAGAACTTTACCAATTAGAAGGAAAGGAACTGGTGGAAAATCGAGTAGATTCTCTTCTTGGACCGGGTATTAACATCCACCGTAATCCTTTGAATGGCAGAAACTTTGAATACTTTTCAGAAGACCCTTACTTAACGGGAGTTATGGCATGTGCTGTGACTAAGGGAATTGAAGCCGGTGGCTCTACCGGTACAGTAAAACATTTCTGTGGAAATAATCAGGAAACTGCTCGTTCTTTTGTAGATTCCGTGGTATCTGAACGTGCACTTCGTGAAATTTATTTAAAAGGATTTGAAATGACGGTAAAAGAAGGGCATGCTTCTTCCATCATGACCTCCTATAATCCGGTAAACGGACACTGGGCAGCCTCTAACTATGACTTAAATACTACGATTTTGAGAAATGAATGGGGATATGATGGAATTGTTATGACCGACTGGTGGTCAACCATGAATGATACGGTTTCAGGCGGAGAAGCTACTCTTAAAAACACTGCCGCCATGGTTCGTGCACAAAACGATTTATATATGGTCGTTCCAAATAATGGTGCTGCAACCAACGGAAATGAGGACAATACCCTAGAGGCTTTGGAAAATGGCACTTTAACCATTGGCGAACTCCAACGCTGTGCTATGAATATCTGCCGCTTTTTAATTCATACCCCTGCTTTTGCCCGCGTGGATTCTAATGAAGGACAGTATATGCACTTTGATGCCTTAGCACCTTCCCATGAATTTGCTCCTGTTCCATTAGAAAACGGCTGTGTAACCTTACACTGCACCAAAGATGCTCCTTGTAACTTCCAGCTTTTAGAAGCTGGCACCTACTCCGTACAGGCACACTTTGTTGCTCATGGTTCTGATATGGCACAGAGCACTACCAATATCCTTTTAAACAACTCTTTACTTGCCACTTTACAAACAAATGGCACGAAAGACCTCTGGGTTACCCAGGAACTCTCCCGCACCACTTTGGAAAAGGGTTGTTATCAATTATCACTACAAATTATGAAAGCAGGAATTGAAATTGACCAATTTATTTTAAAACAGATTTAGTCAATGCCCTTTAACTCCTGATATAGACGTTTGGCATAACTGTCTGTCATGCCACAAATATGATCCGTTACTAACAACAGTCGCAGGTACAGCTTTTCATCCTCTGCTGCTCCTGCGGCAAAGTGACGGTAAATTGCAATATAATTATCCGAAACCAACGACATCATTTTTTTCTGCACATCTGTTAATTTTCGTTCTGTGTCAAAATAGATGGCAGCATCAATAAACTTATCTAACAAAAAGTCAAAT
>JAAYPT010000016.1 GCA_012519695.1 Clostridiales bacterium
ATGCAGTCTCGTTCCATGCCCGGACATTCCATGCAATCACGCCCCATGCAGCGTCCTTGTGAGCATATGAAAAACGACCCGCTTTCTAAGTTGCCAGTGGCTATGGCATATGTTCCATGGCAATATTTTGAAGAAACTTATGAACCGGATAAAGCACTTCAATACGGCACCATTTTCCCTGAATTGAACAAACCGTTTTACGGGAGAGGAGGCTGTCCGAGATGAGAGGAAATCAAATGGAACAAATTAAATTATTTCAGTGGATTAATATGGTCAGCTTTGCCGTAAATGACATTACATTGTATCTGGATACTCATCCAACAGATCAAAATGCCATTGCCTATTTTAATCATTTTCGCCAAATGCGCACCAAAGCTCTTGCAGAATATGAGCAGCTTTACGGACCTTTAACCATTGACTCTGCAATGCCGGAAGATAAATGGCTCTGGTCTACTCAACCTATGCCATGGGAAGGAGGTTTCTGCTAATGTGGAATTACGAAAAACGTTTACAATACCCGGTAAACATCACTCAAACCAATCCCCAGATTGCTCAGGTTATCATCAGTCAGTTTGGTGGACCTGATGGAGAACTGGCAGCTTCTATGCGCTATTTATCCCAACGTTACACTATGCCTTATAAAGAAGTGTCTGGGTTGCTGACTGATATCGGCACAGAAGAGTGTGCACGTTGTTGTTATCCATAAAAAGAACCCAGAAATCTTTTGACTTCTAGGTTCTTCTTTTTTCATTCTGCATCCTTTTTTTATTCTTTGTTTGCTTTTATAAATTCTTTCATCATTGCAGTAATCTGCGCCGCCTGACTAACTCCGGCTTCCTTGCAAGCCTTCTCAAACTCTTCTACTACATCCCGTTTCAGTTTGAACCCCTTTGTCATATATCCGGCTTTTTTTTGATACTTTTCTGAAGCTATGGTTTGCTTATTTGGACTTCCTTTTGGCATTTCTAATGTACCTCCTTACTTCCGGTATTACTTCGCACAAGGCATAAGTTCCTGCCAGCATTAGTAATATTCCTGCATATACGTTTTCCTTTGATGCAAAAAAGATTATCCATGCTGCGATTAAAAACAATGTGCTAAAACTCTTCATATTTTTTAACAGATGTGCTATACTATTTTTAGAAGAGGCAAGGGCTTTCGCCCTTTCCCCTTACTTGAGAACCTCTATCAGGCTTGCTAACCCTGTTAAGAATGCTCCGACAGCTATCAGTAACTTGGTTATTAACTTGATTAGGTTCTCTTTTTTCTTTCGTTTCTTGCTCATCTGTTTTTCACCTCCTTACAAGTATATAATATCATAGGGTTTACCATATGTCAATAGTTTTTTAGCTTTTTTCTAAAAAAGTTGATTTTATAATAGAGAAACCGCTCAAACAATAATGTCTAAGCGGTTTCTCTATTATATTGCACTGGCACAAATTTTCTCTCCCCCACTTTCCAAATATATATTGACTTGTACCGGCAACTCCCTTTTCACTTCTCCTTCTCTAAGGTTACTCTCCTGTATCTTTCTTTCTGCTCTACCTGTTTTTCTCGTTTTTTCTATCCCTTTCATAATATATTCGCATGCTTCCAAATTCACCTTCGCTTTTTTATCTTCTTCTAATATCTTTATTGTCTTTCTTGCCCCGGACATCGTCATATAAAGCAAGCACTTTTCATTTCCATAGTCAAACCCATACTTTTTCTTGAACTCCTCATTATCGCCTTTCCATCCATAACCGTTCCAATCTTTTCCCGGAATGTAATAATCCAAGCTGAAAATTTTCTTGTATTTCATGATGTCCATACCTATTATCACGCTGAAATCTCTTACAAGAATCACATACCTTCCATTAAACTCTCTAATAAACCATGGTATTTCATTTGGTTGTTTCCTCTTTCTGCCCTGCTGCAACTCTTTTTCCATATCATGAAACCTATTTATATATCTTGCTGTAAATGCTGTTCCTTTTGTACCTGTCAACTTATGTGCTATGAACTCACAGCCTTTCTTGGTTATCTGATAGCATGGCATCGTTTTATTTTGACTATTTTGATATGTACTTTCCTTGAAAAAATCGGACTGCGCAATTTTGCTCTCTCCTAATTGGTTACAATATCTTCGAATATCTCTTAGTAGTTCTTTATGAGCCTTTTCCACCATTTCAGCTACTTCCATTGATGTAAGTGTCTGTTCAATTCTCATATTTATCATCCTTTCCTTGCTTTTCCCAATAAAGAATGATAAAATAATTCTATCAATCCTTTTGGGTTGTGTTCTTGAAATGCTCGTGGTCTTGGTAGGATGCGGGCATTTCCTATTTTTTCAGTTTCCGGTAAACCTCATCAATCCCCATTCTAACAATATCTGTTTTGCTAAGTCCCTCCTTTTTCATACAAAATTTGATTTTTTCCATATCGTTTTCCGAAAGTCTAAAACTCTCTCTATAATTCTTTGGATTCTCTGTTGGTCTACCCATTTTCTTTTTTTCTATTTTTAATCACCTCTTTGCTCTTGCCTTATTCCCAAATTTGTGTTATTTTCTATTTGGGTACGGACGGTGGCAAGTACCGCCCGTTTTTTTTGTTTAGCCTTGCTTATTTATTAAGCAGGGCTTTTACTCTTTCTTTTGCTTCCTCTATGTCTTTGCACTCATTGAGGATTTCAAGTATTTTTCTCGTCTGATTTTCCTCTGCTATTTCTTTTAGTAACTCTCCTACGTTCATTTCTTCTTCCATCTTTTTCTCCTTTCCGACTATCCTCGCCTGCCTTACTTGTTAAGTTCTTCCTTAACTGTAATTATATTTTAACTTATGTCATGACAAAAGTCAATACTTTTTTTAAAAAAAGACGTTGCTCTGCTGCAACGCCTTTCCTCTATTACCCTTACTATATTGCACCGGTGCAATTTTACATTCTTGCTACATATTCCGAATAAATGTAACCTTGCTGTCCTGCTACATTGATGTGTGTCCATACACCATCTACTCCAAGAACATCAAACAAGTTTCCTTTGTTCAACTTTCTAATTTCATTGTCTCCAAATTCTGGAGTAGAACGTACTCTAACATTATTGCCTGTACACTTTCCTACATAGCCGCCATTGTTTGTGTTGGTATTTAATGCAATGTATTTTGAAGAACTGTAACCTGTGTATCCATTGTAAGACACCCTATGCCAATCTCCACCTTGTTCTAAAACTGTAACAGTTGCTCCCTTAGGAATGCTTGTCAGCTTATTTCCGTTTGGAGAATCTCTTAGAACTAGCGGGTCTTTCTGTGTTACCACTGTTCCGGTAAGAATCTCTTTCACCTGTTCCGGTGCTGTTGTTGCCGGCACTGTTGCACCACTAATTTTTGCTTTAAAATCCTCCCATAAAGATGGATTGTCCAACATTTTTCTAGGACAGTATTTTCCTTTTGCGTCATAGTGTCGGATAACTCTTTCTGCCGGAATCCCTGTTGTTCGGATAAGATACTTAACTAACTCAATAGCGTTCTGGCGAGCTACATTGTAATCTCCATCCTGATTTACGCAGATTTCAATGTTAATACTGTTTCTGTTATTTGCATCTCTTACAATGTGATTTCCGCCATATTCTTTACCGATAGAATAAGTGCCATCGGAGTGTTCTGCCGCCTGATACACTCCATCAGAGCCACTATAGTAATGAACGGATGTTGACAAATGTCCATTCTTCTGCGCCTGCGCATGTCTCTGTGCTCCGGCTCCTTTGGCTGAGTTATCTGTCTCATGAATTACTATGTATATAGGATTGTTTGCTCCCGCATATACATTCTGTTTTGAAATAAAGTCTCTATTTATTTTCCTTTTCTTCTTCCTCCATATCTGCTTTTTCTTTTAATACATCTATTGCTTTTTTAATTACCTTCGGCAACGGCACTCCCATGATTCCCAAGTTCTCCACGATTGAAATTCCTTCATTTGCAATAAAAGCAATAATAACTGCTGTTTTAACATAATTTACTCCAAGTGTAACATCTAGCCTATATGCTACCATTACCATGCCAAGTGTAGCTCCTTTTCTGCATAGCCCTTTCCATGCAGATACACTATTCAATGCTCCATTTTTAGACTTACCACTTTTCTTCCAAACTGCCGCTATCATAAGTCCCAAAACAAAATCTACGCCCATAAATGTTACAAGTGTTGTAAGGTCCTCCGTCCAACCTCCAAGCATATTTACAATCCAACTTCCAATCACTCCTACAACGCTCAATACTGTTATTTTAGCTGTGTTTAAACTTTCCCTTTTCTTCTTCCTCCATATCTGTTTTTTCTATTTTGGTGTACCTATTATTGAAACAGACACATTATACCCAGCACCGCCACTTGATGTGTCTTTTAGCAAAACAAAACTTGTACCTACGTTTTCTACACTAACCCCACTTGTTATATCTCCCACTCCTGGAATTGTCACGTTATTTACCGTCCAATTATATCTATTGGCATCTGGAAACGGGCAACTGTAATTCCAGTAGCTCGTACCCGGTGTGGAGTTTGCTGTTTTCATAACATATGCGCCACCCGTCACTTGATTTTTCCCATATGTCAGACCATAAATATCATTTCCAACAGAATGAGTATCTAAGGATATGTTACTATCATCGTTTGGAATGTATCTTTTATTTGTACTTGTATCTCCAGTGTTCTTTCTAAAAACCATCTTATGTTTTGTAGAACCATTATTTGCAAACAATATTAACAATTTGCTATTTGTATTTCCAGCACTATTGCAAGCATCATCTACAAGAACATCATAAGAGCCCGTGCTATTTAAGATGCAGTTTCTTACAGCAATTTTTTGATTTTCTTTATTGCTATATGGATTATTATGCATATAGAGCGCATGTGCATTATTTGACTTTAGCACACAATTTTCCAGTTCTATTGTACAGTTTGCTCCAGATCCTATTCCAATTGCCGGCTGACTCGCACTAACAACACAGTCTTTAAATACTGTTGTTCCTGTAACACTCGTATTTCCCGTCTCATAATGAATGGCATAGGCGTTTGCATTTGTATTGTTTACATTAAATCCCTCAATCTTCCCTTCTCCGGTAGTGTATATTACACAATTAGGATATTCTCCATCATATGTTAAAATGGTGTTACTTGCTCCCGAACCCATGAAATCTATTCCCGGATTATCCAACATAGTTATCTGCTCATTATATGTTCCTGGATAAACAAAAATAAGTATTCGATTTTCTTTTGAGCAATACTTCTTTGCCTCTGTAATAGCATCGTTAATTGTTGTAAATCTTGCTCCTTTTTTTCCAACTGTCAGCACATTCGACTTATCCGCAAGTGTTGTTCTCGGTACAGTGTCCTCTTCCAACTTATTTTTCTGTTCTGTGATTTGTTTTTGTAAACCTGCATTTGAAAGTAAATACGGCTTGTACTCATGGGCTGTTGGTCCATTTTCCAGCATCGGTTTGAATGTTATATTATCAACAGTAGCCCCTTTGTACACTCTCAAAACAACATACAATTCCGTTTTTTCTGTTAGTTCTATTGTTTGTGCTTCTGTATTTGTAAGTACTCTTTCCCCTTTTCCATCTTTTTTCTTTCCTAGTATCTGAAAAAACGTTGTTTCACTTCCTCCTTCCGGGCAACCACTCATCGTATAACTTCCTGCCGGTACAGTAAATGTTTTATCGCTGTATAGTTGGCAGTAAAAATCTGCCGTTGCCGTTGCTGTTCCGTTAGCCGTGACAGTTCCGTCCCCATTATCTGTAAACGTTATTCCGTTTCGTGTTACTGTCGAAGAATAAAATGGATATGTAATAAGGTTCTCACATACACCTACTCCATTTTCCCCCTGTTTTCCTTTCGGTCCTTGTTCTCCCTGCGGTCCTTGTTCTCCCTGCGGTCCTTTTATATTACCTATTAGTATTTTAGCCCTTCTTTCTCCTTTCTACTCTACATTGTAATAGAGATTTCCTGTGTCTTCATCATATTCAAAATTGTTCTCTGTTACCTCTGCTTCATCTGGATATACTGCATAGAGATTCCCCGTGTCCTGTTCCAAAGCTAAGGCAAACATTCCTGCTGTTACTGCAACAATTCCACTATCTCCCTTTACTCCCTGCACTCCTTGTTCTCCGCGTGGTATCTTAACATTCCATATAGCATGCTGGGGTGTTCCAATATTTTCAATCGTTACCGGTTCTGTTGGTTCTCCTGTTTCTACATTTGCCACTTCTAGCGTTGCCGTAAAATCTCCAGCCGCTGCTTTATCAGCAATTTCATTTGCCCTTTCGGTTGCCTCTTCCACCGCCTTTAAATCTATTTTCGCTTGATTTAGAAATCTATCTAACACACCATACTCATTAGATGACTCTATAGCTGTTTCACTTGCAATGTTTCTCTTCACATTAATAAGAAAAATAAATGATGTTACCACTTTTTCTTCAGCCTTTATCTGTATTTCTGCCTGCACAACTCCAACTTCAGCCAACGTCTGGCTGGTAAGATTTACCTTTACAGCGTTTTCAATTATTTCCGCTGTATTGTATATTTCTTTTCCGCTAGGCTTTCTAGCATAAAATCTTGCTTCTGCAA
>JAAYPT010000017.1 GCA_012519695.1 Clostridiales bacterium
ATTATATTATGCTGGCAATTACCTGGGACAAAGGAATTGAAACCATGTATGGTGCAGATTCCCTTCGGATGATATTGCTTTTGGGATGTGGTGTAATTGCGATTTTTGCAGTAATTTTCCTGTTTTATACCAATAGTTTTTTAATGAAACGGCGAAAAAAGGAATTTGGACTTTTCAATATTTTAGGAATGGAAAAACGCCATATTGGGAAAATGATGTTTTGGGAAACACTTATAGTAGGAGCTATCAGTATTGTAAGTGGTCTAATTGGGGGAATTATTCTGAATAAAGTAATTGTATTACTATTGCTTCGAATGACACATTTGGAAGTAGCCTTTGGATTTTCTGTTTATGGAAAAGGACTTGTAAATACAGCAGTTTTATTTGCAATGATTTTTGCATTAACATTATTGTATAACCTTCGTCAGATACAAAAGGCAAAACCGGTAGAATTATTAAAAAGTAATACACAAGGAGAGGCAGAGCCAAAGACCAGATGGGGATTAACTATAGTAGGAGTGCTTGCTTTAGCAGGCGGATATTATATTGCTATTACTACGTTAAATCCAATAAAAGCATTATTATTGTTTTTTGTGGCAGTAATCCTGGTTATGATAGGAACTTATTGTCTTTTCACATCAGGAAGTATTGCATTATTAAAAATGCTTCGTAGAAACAAAAAGTATTATTACCAGACCGCACATTTTACCTCTGTATCAGGTATGATTTACCGCATGAAGCAGAATGCAGTAGGGTTGGCAAATATTTGTATATTGAGTACAGCAGTGTTGGTTATGATTTCCGGAACAGTATCGCTCTATGTAGGAATGAATCAAACATTAGCAAGGGAATATCCAAGTGATATCGCAGTAGCCGGAAGAGAATTATCACAAGAGAGCAAACAGGCACTGCAGGAAATGGTAAAACAGTCTGTACAAGAAACCGGTATTGAAATAAAGCAATTTTCAGACATTGAACAGTTTGCCTTTTCAGTAACGAAAGATGGAGAAAAGATGGTAATGAATGGAGAGGGTGGAAACTATGCTTATGTAACAATGATTACATTACCGGAATATGAGAAAATAACCGGGAAAAAAGAAAAGCTAGAAGAAAATGAAATGCTGGTATATGTATATCAGGGAGATAAACACGATGTTAACTACAATATTCAGGGAAATCAGTTCAAAATTAAGAAATATCTGAAGAGTTATCCGGAAAAGTACTTGGGAATGGGTGCAATTGTAGTAGCAGATTCATATTATGTTGTTGTAAAAGATGAAGCAGTATTGGATAAAATTTACCAAGAGCAGGAAGCGGTATATGGCAGCGCAGTCAGCTTTAGAGAATACCAGATTCGGGTTGATGTAACAGGAAGTGAAAAGCAGCAAAAAGCATGTGCAAAATTACTCAAGGAAAAGATAACAGCATACAATGAAAGTACATTGCGAGATGGCACAAATGCATGGATAGAAGAACCAGATACATTGGCAGAAGGAAAAAAAGGACTTTATGTATTTTATGGTGGTTTCCTGTTTCTGGGAATTTTCCTTGGATTCGTATTCTTACTAGCTACGGTATTGATTATTTACTATAAACAGATTTCAGAAGGATATGAAGATAAAGGACGCTATGAAATTATGCAAAAAGTGGGAATGAGCCATAAGGAAATAAAGACCTCCATTCGAAGTCAGATTATAAAAGTATTTTTCCTTCCACTGGTGACAGCGTGTATACATTTAACAGTAGCATTTCCATTGATAAAGCGTTTATTATTTTTGTTCGGAATGACAGATGTGGTGCTTTTTGCAGAATGTTGTATTGCTACGGTAGCAGTATTTGCACTGATTTATGGAATTGTATATGGAGTAACGGCGAAAACATATTACAAGATTGTAGAATAATATTATTAGAGTAATATAGATAAAGTAATATAGATGAAGTAATATAGATGAAGTAATATTGTTAGGGCAATAGAAAAAGGGAAGGGACACATTCCATTTGGTATTGTGTCCCTTCCCTTTTGGGTTAGAAGTAAAGAAAAATTATACTTCTTCGCCGGCTTTATATTTTTTAACTAAAGATTCAATTCTGTCATATGGATTCAGTAAATCACTAATGGAGGTATCGTGATTTAAAGTATCAATGATATAAGCGATGTATTTACTCATATCACAGTTGATGTAGTAGGATTTGCTTAACAATTCAGGTGTCTGATAAGTTAAGTTTGTAGTTACTACTTTGTAAATAATACCCTCTTCTACAGCTTTATCAAACTTCTCAAGTCCGTTTGTAAATAATCCGAAAGTAGCAATTACGAAGATACGATTTGCTTTACGTTTCTTTAATTCTGTTGCAACATCAATCATACTGTCACCGGAAGAAATCATATCGTCGATAATTAAAACGTCTTTTCCTTCTACAGAAGAACCTAAGAATTCATGAGCTACGATTGGGTTACGTCCGTCAACAATCTTGCTGTAATCACGACGTTTGTAGAACATACCCATATCCAGACCAAGTACGCTGGCAAGGTATACGGCACGGTTTGTACCACCTTCATCCGGGCTGATAACCATCATATGATCGTTGTCGATTTTTAAGTCTTTTACTTCACGACAAATTCCCTTGATGAACTGATAAGCAGGCTGTACAGTTTCAAATCCCTTTAATGGAATTGCATTCTGTACACGAGGGTCATGTGCATCGAAAGTAATGATGTTATCTACACCCATATTGGTGAGTTCCTGCAATGCAAGAGCACAGTCTAAGGATTCTCTTCCGGTACGTCTGTGCTGACGGCTTTCATAAAGGAAAGGCATTATAACAGTGATTCTTCTGGCCTTTCCACCGGCTGCTGCGATAATACGCTTCAAATCCTGGTAATGATCGTCTGGGGACATATGGTTTGTGTGTCCGGAAACGGAATAAGTAAGGCTGTAGTTTGTTACATCAATCATGATGAATAAGTCATATCCGCGAACGGAAGACTTGATGGTTCCCTTTGCTTCTCCGGTACCAAAACGAGGAGTATAAGTCTCTAACATATAAGAGTCTCTCTGATATCCACGAAAAGCAATATCATTTTCATGTTCGTGTTTACGTTCTGTACGGAATTTGATAAGGTACTTGTCTACCTTCTCACCCAATTCGCGACAACTGTCCATAGCGATAAGGCCAAGGGTTCCATTAGGAATCGTTTCATAATTTTTTTGATTACGCTGCATTGCAATTTCCTCCATAAAAATATATATTTAAAATTTTAATGTACATATATTTTGCGCCAAACAATCCAAATTATAGCATTACTTATTGGGAATGGCAAGTCTATCTTCGCAGTTTCTTTTGGATTCTTATGTCATCTCCAAAGAGCTGTATCATTTTATAACTGCTTGCAATCCGAGAAAAAATACGCTCGGAGTAAGTTTGGGCTAACTGATTTAAGTTTAAATTGGTTGAAATAATCGTAGAACGTTGTCTTAAAATACGTTCATTTAAGCAAAGGAATAACTGAGAGTTGGTAAAAGAATTAGATAATTCCGCACCCAGGTCATCCACGATTAGTAAATCACAGTCAAATATATTCTGATAATGTTCCGAATCTAAAGATTCTTTGGAAAAAGTATTGGATTCCAGAATCTCAAGAAGTTCAAAACAGGTAAGATAAATCACCGAATATCCCAGGTCTAGCAATTCCTTGGCAATACAATTGGATAAAAAGGTCTTACCCGTACCGGTTTCGCCGCAAAGCAAAAGATTTTGAAACGGCTTATTTGCAGAATGAAAATGCAAAATAAAATCTTTACAATCCTTTACTGCCTGTTTTGCAGTGGCAAGGCTGGTTAAACCGGTGGAAGGATTAACCTGATCAGAATAATAGTCAAAGGAGAAATGTTCAAAATTTTCCTTTTCTAAAATTCGTTTGATATTGGACTGTGTGTATACAAAATCAATTTCAGCCTGTTTAAAACAATGGCATTTTTCATTTCCGATGTACCCGGTGTCCTTGCAGTCCGGACAAGTATAAGGGGGGGTAAAATAATCTTCCGGATAGCCGTGGGAGCGCATAAGCTCCCCTTTCTCAGCCGTTAGCTGTTGAATCTGAGCCTTTAATGATTCAGAAGCAGAAGTGTCTCCGTCCAGCAGTTTTTTTGCCTGGGTTACGGAAATAGAAGCGATAGTATCGTCGATTTCCTGAAGACGGGGAATTTCTTTATAAACATATTCAATTCGTTGGGACACAATATGCTGATTTTCCAACTGCTTTGCATCGTATTGCCGAAAAATCGCATTGTATTGCGTGTTAGTAAGAGACATGAAAACCTCCTTAAATTAGCTGTTTAAAAGTTGATTCTGTAAATCGTCATAATCATAAGTTCTCTGATGGAAGTTGTTAAACTTATTCGGAGAATTGGATTTTTGAACCTTTGCCGCATTTTTCTCACGTTGATGCTGAGTGTCAATTTTTACAATATCTGTAAGCTGACAGACTTTCTGGTCGTGCCAACTGGTAAGAATCTTATCTGCATATTCAAAATTAGGTTGATGTGTAGATAAAATGGTACGTTTGCAAGCTTCGGAAATAATATCTAATCCATAACCAAGTTCCTGTGTCCACTTATTCACAAAATCCACTTCAATAGAAACTAAATTTCGGTTCTGGATGCCAAAGGCTTTTGCAACGGCATAATGTATTTTGCTGTAAGAAGAGATATTGTTGCGGGCATCTTCTACAGTTTTTACCTGAGCATCACTCCAACTTAAGGCAATAGAGTTCATGTAGCGAAGACTCTTGTGTCCTTTGGAAATAGCATGCTCAATAAGGAAAATAATCACATCCGCAGAAAAATGAAGCTCATCATACCAAAAGAGTAAAATCTGGATATCCGATTGGTTCAAGGGATGTCCAAGATAGCTTTCCGTAACAAACAATAATTCCTGAATATCTTCCTTTTCCTGAAAACGTAACATGTCATCCGCAGAGTACTGTGGCATAGACGGACGCTTAGGAAGTTCAGAAACAGGGGCAGGAGTTGGAGCCGGTATTTCTGAAAATGTTTCTGTATGTAGGGAAGAAACCGTTTTTGTAACCGGCTGCTGAATGGCAGGTTGTCCCATTTGTGGAGCACCCACAGTATCGGTAAAATAAATGCTGGAAATATTTTGCTGTGCATCATACTCTAAACGCAACAGATTCATTTTCTCCCAATACTTTAAGGCTCTTTGTACATCCTTTTCGGTGTGTTCAAACTTGTCCGCAGTTTCGGAAATAGAAAAACTGCAATCCGGAGAATTCATGCAACGAAGTAAATACAAATAAATTTTTACAAATTCTCCATTAGCAGAGGTCATATATTCATCAATAAAACGATTTGGAACATTTGTTGTAGTGTTTCCGTTATCTTTATGTAAAGTTATGTTAGACATTGTGGTTCCTTCTTTCAAAAACATCTTTATGTGAACATGAGTATAGCACATAAAATGAAAAAAGAGAAGTGGAAATTTTCCCGGAAACCCCGTAAAATCAAGGGATTCAGAGATTGTGGAAAGTGTGGATAATGTGGATAAAACAAAAGAAATAATTATGGTAAACAAAAGAAAAACACCTTAAAAGCGTAGAATTACAAGAAAAATGGGAAAAAAGTGGAGATAAGGTTATGTAAACTAAAAAATCCACATTCCATGAGGAAAGTTTTCCCCAATGAAATGTGGATAATGTGGATAACTATCGTCCTAAGAGGTGTTCGCCTACTTGGACAATGTCTCCGGCACCCATAGTTATCAACAGGTCGCCGTTTATACATTTTTTTAATAAAAAGTTCTCAATTTCGTCAAAAGAAGGGAAATAATAGCATTCACAACCCAGATTCTTCAACTCATTTAACAGGTCTTTAGAGGAAATGCCAAGGGTATCCGTTTCACGTGCAGCGTAAATATCTGCAAGAACCACAATGTCTGCGTGAGAAAGTGAAGCGGCAAAATCCTTTAAAAATGCTTTTGTACGAGTATAAGTATGTGGCTGGAAGACGCATACCACTCTTTCGTGTGGATAGTTCTGGGCAGCCTTTAAGGTAGCTGCAATTTCCGTAGGATGATGTGCATAATCATCAACAATGGTGATTCCACCAAGATTTCCCTTTAATTCAAAACGTCTTGCGGTTCCGCCAAATCCTAAGAGAGCACCTTGAATGTGTTCAAAAGAGATATTCATTTCAAGGGCAACGGCGCAGGCAGCAACAGCATTAGAAACATTGTGGATGCCCGGAACACTTAAAGTAATGGTTCCTAAAGGCTTTTTGTCATGCATCAATGTAAATTCTCCACAACCTTGAGTGTTAAATGTAATGTTGTCTGCATAATCTGCATAATATGAATCAGAAGCATCAAGTCCATAAGTGATAATCTGGCAAGGAAGTCCCTGAGTGATTTCCTGATAATTACTAATCTGTCCATTGATAATTACGGCACCATCTGCCGGAACATTTTGGGCAAATTTATGAAAGGAGCTGCGAATATCTGCCAGATCTTTAAAGAAATCCAAATGGTCTTCTTCTATATTTAATATGACAGCATACTTAGGATAAAAGTTTAAGAAACTATTGGTATATTCACAAGCTTCAGTTAAAAATACGTCGGAATTACCTACACGGATATTTCCGTCAATGGATTTTAGGATTCCACCTACAGATACTGTTGGGTCTGCACACGCATGGAGTAAAATATGTGTAATCATGGAAGTGGTAGTAGTTTTTCCGTGGGTTCCGGCTACCGCAATGGAATCTTTGTAGTTATCCATAATCTGACCTAAAAGCTCTGCACGGGTAAGTGTTGGGATTCCCATATCCACAGCGGCTTTTAATTCCGGATTGTCCGGATGGATTGCTGCCGTATAAACAACCAGGTCTAAGTCATTGGTGATGTTTGCAGCGCGTTGTCCATAATGAATGGAAGCTCCAAGCTTTGTCAGTTTATCGGTAAGTTCGGATTCCTTAGAATCAGAGCCGGATATTTGAAAATGTTCCTTTAATAATATTTCTGCGAGGCCACTCATGCTGATGCCTCCGATACCAATAAAATGGATGTGAATCGGTTTTTTAAAATCAATCTTATACATAATGTTTTACCTGTCCAATCTAAAATTCTTATGATTATCCCCATTTTATAACAATCAGACAGAATTTGCAAATTGAAATACACAAAATAGGAAGAAATGAATTGACATAATGCTATATAAAAACATACAATTTTGTATAAAACGACAAAAAAATAAAAAAAATGACAAAAAATATGTGAAAAATGTGTACTAAATAATTCTTTTATGTTATAATTTTAGTACAGGCAAGCTGAATTTATCGACGAGAGGTGAGAGACATGATTAGGAAAGAAATGATTGCCATGCTTTTGGCAGGAGGACAGGGAAGCCGACTTGGAGTATTGACTACCAATGTAGCAAAACCGGCAGTGTCCTTCGGGGGGGAATATCGTATTATCGATTTCCCGTTGAGTAACTGTATTAACTCCGGAATTGACACGGTTGGTGTACTGACACAGTATCAGCCATTACGGTTAAATGGTCATATCGGAATAGGAATTCCGTGGGATCTTGACCGCAATAACGGAGGAGTAACCGTGTTACCACCATATGAAAAGAGTGGTAACAGTGAGTGGTATTCTGGTACAGCAAATGCAATATATCAGAATATGAACTACATAGATAGCTATGATCCGGAATATGTCTTGATTTTATCAGGAGATCATATTTACAAGATGGATTATGAAGTTATGCTTGATTTCCACAAGGAGAATAACGCAGATGTAACCATTGCAGCAATACCGGTTCCATGGGAGGAAGCGAGCCGTTTTGGCGTAGTGATTACAGATGAGAATAAGAGAATTCAGGAATTCGAGGAAAAACCGGAAAAGCCGAGAAGTAATCTAGCTTCAATGGGCATTTACATTTTTAACTGGAAGGTATTAAAAGAAGCTTTGATTACCATGTCAGAGCAAAGCAATTGTGATTTTGGCAAGCACATTATACCGTATTGCCATGAAAAAGGTCAGCGCCTGTTTGCATATGAGTACAATGGATATTGGAAAGATGTAGGAACTCTTGGTTCTTATTGGGAAGCCAATATGGAATTAATAGATTTAATACCAGAGTTTAATTTGTATGAAGAGTATTGGAAGATATATACCAAGGGAGATGTAATTGAACCACAGTATATCGCACAGGATGCAGTGACAGAACGATGCATCATCGGAGAAGGATGCGAGATATACGGTAAGGTATATGGTTCCGTAATCGGACCTGGTGTTACAATTGGAGAAGGTTGTGAAATAAGAGATTCTATTATCATGCAAGACTCGATAATAGGAAGAAATACCATTATCAATAAGTCCATTATCGCAGAAAACTGTGAGATTGGAAGCAATGTTGAGCTGGGAATCGGAGAAGAAGTAGAAAATAAATTAAAGAAAAGTGTATATTCTTTCGGATTAGTAGCGATAGGAGAAAATTCTGTGATACCGTCAGGAGTAAAGGTTGGAAAAAATACAGCAATCTTTGGAAAAACAGAAAAAGAAGACTATCCAAACGGAATTCTGGAAGGTGGAGAATCCATTATTAAGGCAGGTGACAGACGATGAAAGCATTAGGGATTATTTTAGCAGGAGGAAACAGCAGCAAAATGCAGGAATTGTCCAGCAAGCGCGCCATAGCGGCGATGCCGGTTGGTGGAAGTTTCCGAAGTATTGATTTTACACTTAGTAATATGAGTAATTCACATATTCAGAAGGTAGCAGTATTAACACAGTATAACGCAAGAAGTCTGAATGAACATTTAAGTTCGT
Source organism: Clostridiales bacterium (assembly GCA_012519695.1). GTDB lineage: Bacteria > Bacillota > Clostridia > Lachnospirales > Lachnospiraceae > Petralouisia. Next base: position 8,848 of record JAAYPT010000017.1, read on the forward strand.
CAAAATGGTGGGATTTCGGCAGAAAGCAGGGAGGGCTTTATGTATTTAATCCAACCGTTACTTCTGAAAACAGTTGGTGGTATCGTGGAACGGCAGATGCGATATACCGCAATATTGATTTCTTAAAAAGAAGTCATGAACCGTATGTTGTGATTGCAGACGGCGATTGTGTATACAAGATGGATTATAATGAACTACTGGAGTTTCATATTGCTAAAAAGGCAGATATTACAGTAGTGTGCAAGGAAATGCCAAAGGATGAAGATGTCAGCCGCTTCGGGGTGGTGCGGATGAACGAAAATTCCAGAATTGTAGAGTTTGAAGAAAAGCCTATGGTAGCACAGTCCAATACCATATCAGCAGGAATTTATGTATTGCGTAGAAGACAGCTGATAGAGATGTTGGAACGTTGTGCACAGGAAAATCGCTACAATTTTGTGACAGACATTTTGATTCGTTATAAAAATATGAAGAGAATCTACGGTTATAAGTTGGAGTCCTACTGGAGCAATATTGCAACGGTAGAATCTTACTATAAGACCAATATGGACTTCTTAAAACCGGAAGTTCGTGCATATTTTAGAGAGGAACCAAAGATTTATTCTAAGATAGAAGATCTTCCACCGGCAAAATATAATGTGGGTTCAGAAGTGCACAATAGTTTAGTTGCCAGCGGATGTATTATTAATAGTAAAGTAGAAAATTCTATCTTATTCAAGAAGGTATTTGTAGGTAAAAATTGTGTCATTAAAAATTCTATTATTTTAAATGATGTGTATATTGGAGATAACACGCACATCGAGAATTGTATCGTAGAAAGCCGCGATACGTTGCGGGCGAATACATATTTTAGTGGCGGTGATGGAATTAAGGTAGTATGTGAAAACAACGAAAGATATGTAATGTAGGTTTATTTATTAAAGCAAAAGTAGCAAAGACATATAGAAAGGGGCAGCAATTATGCAGATTACGGACGTAAGAATTAGAAAAGTAGAAAAAGAAGGTAAAATGAGAGCAGTTGTTTCAATTACATTAGATGAAGAATTTGTTGTTCATGATATTAAGGTAATTGAAGGAGAGAAGGGACTATTTATTGCAATGCCAAGCCGTAAGGCAGCGGATGGGGAATACCGTGACATTGCACATCCAATCAATTCACAGACAAGAGAGCGGATTCAGAAGATTATTTTAGAGAAGTATGAGGCAGAAATAGCCACAGGAGAAGCAGAATAGAGTTTGCAAGGTAGTTTACTATGGGTGTGAAAAACCAGTGGACGGTAGGGGTACCGTTCCACTGGTTCTTTTTATACAATAGAAAACTGTGTTCGATGGATTCTATTGATTAAAAACGCTTCTCACAGTTTCATCCGAAACTGCTTTGGAGTAATCCCTTTTTGTTGTTTAAATACGCGAATGAAATGACTGCAATCTGAAAATCCCGTTTCCTGACTAATATAATTCAGGTCTAAATTGGTAAAGCGAAGTAAATCTTCCGCCTTACAGATACGAATAAATTCAATATATTTTTTGTAGGATTGTCCGTAAGTTTCACGAAACGTCTTGGCAAAGTAAGAGTAACTCATGTGACAACGTTCTGCTAAGTCCTCTACCTTAAGAGGAAGATGCGCATGGGTATCAATGTATTCCGTAATAGAAGCAAGGAAATCGGAATCCTTCGGTGGAGCAAATGCCTGGTCGGTATCAAATCCGTTTTCACGCCAAATTCTTATAATTTCCAGTAAAATAGTTTGTATACAAGAACGAATCATCATACGGTAGCCAAAATGCTGGTGTTCCATTTCAGTGATACAACGAATAAAGAGCTCTTCCATGGAAAGATTGCTCAATTGTTCTGCTGTAAGGTATACGCTGGCATTTTTATCCTCTCGTGCATGGGCAAAGAGGCTTGGGATATGGATGCCGGAAAACGTAGAAGAAGAGTGGTCAGTGGCAGGAAATAACTGTCCTAAGTCAAACTTCAGTACGCAGTAACGCAGCGGAACATCCGTTGCAATATAAATGCTGTGTATCGTCTGGGGGAGAAAAAGAACCAGGTCTCCCGGAGAGGTATAATAGGTTTGGTTATCGCAGGTAATAATGCCGCTTCCTTCCTGAAAATAAAGAAGCTCTGCAAAATAGTGCCAGTGTGGTCGAACAGGAAAATAGCTATTCCTAGCACTGTCAGCAGAAAAGCATTCATATGGCGCATTCAGCGAATCCGAATATTCAAACAAAGAATTCATAGTATCAACCTCGAAAAGTATAGTTTCCAAAATAGATTTATACTATTTTTATAATAGAATATTATAGCAGTAAGTGAAAGAAAATGTTATATTCAACGAGTGAGTTTTAAAAGTTTCTAAATAGAAATGGAAAGAAGGAGAACGAAAATGGAATATATTTGCGGAATGACATTTGCACCATTTGCAGCAGAGGGCAAGTTTCTGAAAAAGGAAACAAGAGAAAGTCTTAAAAAAATGAAAGAACTTACCGGTGCAAACTTTGTAATACTGGTACCAAATGGATTGCAGGAAACAACTTATTCAGAAGAAATTTGTTATACTTCTCCTGCTACCATGGGAGACGATGAATTAAAAGAAATGATTGCGTATGCAAAAAGCCTTGGAATGTGGGTGGCACTGAAACCTACCGTAAATTGTAAAAATGGAATCTGGAGAGCATATGTGAACTTTTTTGATGAAGATGTGCCTTGCGAACCAAAGTGGAGAAACTGGTTTGCTTCCTACGAAAAATTTCAGTTGCGGGTGATTGTCTGTACTTAGAAACCGTAGCAGAACATGTGAAAAATCGCATGCATAAGGTATTTAAGTTAGAAGTAGAAAAGAAAGCAACATTTGAACAGAAATATCCATTTATGCTGGTAAGCGTATTAGAAAGTGATGGACTGTTAAATGGCGAGTTGGTAAAGAAGGGAGACCATTTGATTCTTCCAGCCGGACTTGGAACAGTTGAAGTAGCAGGAAACTTAAAAGCAATCTGCTCTACTTTGTAAGAAAAACTTAAGAAAAATTTGAAGATATTTCTATTAAAAATCCGTTATAATGTGATATACTGTACAAGGCAATGCAGTATACATGATTATAACGGATTTATTTTGTTAAAAGATGATGAAATAGAAAGGAAAAAAGATGTTAGAGATTTTAAAAGCAGTTATCTACGGAATTGTAGAGGGCATTACAGAGTGGCTCCCGGTCAGCAGTACGGGACATATGATTTTACTGGAAGAAATTATGCCAATGGATGTATCCAAGGATTTTTGGAATATGTTTTTGGTAGTGGTACAGTTAGGTGCAATTTTAGCAGTGGTACTTTTGTTTTGGAATAAAATTTTTCCGTTTAAGCCTAAGGAAAAAGATGTGATAGATATGAAAATCATGAACCTGTGGGGAAAAATTTTAGTTGCCTGTGTACCTGCGGGAATAGTAGGTGTATTATTTGATGACTGGCTGGATGAACACCTGTATAATTACTGGGTAGTATCTATTATGTTGATGTTAGTAGGATTAGTGTTTATTATTGTGGAAAATCACAATAAAGGACATCGTGCAACCATGCGAAATACCAATGCCATCACATATCGTGCAGCAGCTATGATTGGTGTATTTCAGCTTATTGCGGCAGTTCTTCCGGGTACTTCCCGTTCCGGTGCAACCATTATCGGGGCATTGATGATTGGGGTATCTCGTACAGCAGCAACAGAGTTTACATTCTATCTGGCAATTCCGGTTATGTTTGGAGCAAGCCTTTTGAAGCTTGTAAAATTCGGGCTTGCATTTAGTGGAATGGAATTGGGAATACTCTTAACAGGTATGATTGTTTCATTTGTAGTATCTGTGATTGTGATTCGTTTCTTAATGGGATATATCAAAAAGCACGACTTTAAAATATTCGGATGGTATCGTATTATATTAGGAGCCATTGTATTATTGTATTTTGGTGTAATCCGTTAATGACGTATTAAGGGCATAAGGAAGCATAGAATATAAGCGGAGTGCTGAGAAAATGATACGAGAATGGCTTAGAAGAAAGAAACAGAAAGAGGAAAAGATTATGTATGTAATTGCAGGCTTGGGAAATCCTACCGCAAAGTATGAGAAAACAAGACATAACGTAGGATTTGATGTTATTGACCGGCTGGCAGAGAAATATAATATAAGAGTGTCCGATAACAGACAGAAGGCACTTTGCGGAACCGGAATCATAGAAGGAGAAAAAGTATTACTGGTAAAACCCCAGACTTTTATGAATTTAAGTGGTGAAAGCATTGGTGCAATTCTTAACTTTTATAAAGTAGAACCGGAGACGAATCTCATTGTGATTTATGATGATATCAGTTTAGAACCGGGAAGACTTCGGATTCGTAAGAAAGGGAGTGCCGGAGGACATAACGGAATTAAAAATATCATTGCCCATACCGGAACACAGGAATTTTTACGAATCAAAGTAGGAGTTGGAGAAAAACCACAAGGCTGGGATTTGGCAGACTATGTGCTGGGACGTTTTTCCAAGGAAGACAGAGAAAAAGTAGAAGATGCGTATGAACGCGCGGTAGAAGCAGTAAGCTATATGGTAAAAGGAGAAACAGATAAGGCAATGAATCTGTTTAACTAATAGGAACTTGAAGCTGAGGTAGAAAGAAATGGAAAGTTTTACAAAACCTCTATCAGGGTTAAAGGAATATGAAGAATTAAAAACAACACTTTCTAAAGAGAAAGGAATCATACAGGTTTCTGGATGCATTGATGTCCAGAAGCCTCATTTGATTTACAGCTTATCTAAGGAAAAAGAGAAAAAACTCATTGTAACCTTTAATGAACAAAAGGCAAGGGAATTATACGATAATTATCGATTTTATGACAGAGAGGCAGTGTATTACCCTGCAAAAGACGTGTTGTTTTATCAGTCAGATATTCGCGGAAATGCCTTAACGGCAGAGCGTTTGCAGGCGGTGCGGGCAATTTTAGAAAATGAGCAGGTAACGATTATTATTACCTTCGATGCATTAATGGATCGAATTGCACCTATTACCAATATCAAAGAGGGAATTTTGAACTATACCGTGGGAGACTCTATGGATATGGAGAAAATGAAGGAAAAACTGGTACAGTTAGGATATGAGCGTAATTATCAGATTGAAGGTGCAGGACAATTCGCTGTCCGTGGTGGAATCCTCGATATTTTTCCACTAACGGAGGAAGTACCATATCGTATCGAGTTATGGGGAGATGAGATTGATTCTATTCGTAGTTTTGAGGTAGAAAGTCAACGTTCCATTGAAAATCTGGAAAGTGTGGAGATTTATCCGGCATGTGAAGTTGTGTTATCTAAAGAGCAGATAGCACAGGGATTAGAGAAAATTGAAACCGAAGCGGAAGAACTTTATGAGACATTCCGAAAGGAAATGAAAACAGAGGAAGCACATCGTATTCGTAAGACGTTAGATGCCTTAAAAGAAGAACTTACAGAGCTTGGACGAGTGGATAATTTAGACAGTTATCTTAGTTACTTTTTAGAGGAAACGGTGTCCTTTTTAGATTATTTTCCAAAGGAAAATACATTGATATTTTTGGATGAGCCCGCTCGTATTGCGGAAAAAGGACGAGTCGTAGAACAGGAATTTTCCGAAAGTATGAAGCATCGTCTGGAAAAGGGATATATTTTACCGGGACAAATGAATGCACTGTATACCGGGGCAGAAATTTTTGCCACATTAGAGCATCGGAAATGTGTAGCAGTGACAACCCTGGAAATGAAGGTCAATGAGCTGGAGATTAAGTATCGGTACAATATCCAGACCAAGGCGGTAAATCCATATAATCGTAGTTTTGAAATACTTATTAAGGATTTACAGCGATATAAGAAAAATAAATACCGTGTGATTTTACTGTCAGGTTCAAAAACCCGTGCTACCCATTTAGCAGAAGATTTGCAAAATGAAGGACTCAGTTGCTTTTACAGCGAGGATTTTAACCATGAAGTGCAACCGGGAGAAGTGATGGTTGCTTATGGAAAACTCAATAAAGGATTTGAATATCCGGACATTAAGTTTGTGGTGATTTCGGAAAGTGATATTTTCGGTGGCGAAAAGAAGCGTAAGAAGAAGCGAAAGATTTATGAGGGAGAGAAAATCCAAAGCTTTACAGACTTAAATGTGGGAGACTATGTGGTACATGAGCGGTACGGTGTGGGAATTTATCGAGGCATTGAAAAAGTCGAGATTCAAAAGACGGTAAAGGACTATATTAAGATTGAATACGATAAGGGCAGTACGCTGTATATTTTGGCAACTCAGTTAGAGGCAATTCAAAAATATGCAGGAGCAGATGCAAAGAAGCCAAAGATTAACCGCTTAGACGGTCAGGAGTGGAATAAGACCAAGAGCAGGGTAAAAGGTGCAGTCAAAGAGATTGCCAAGGAACTGGTAGAGTTGTATGCTATTCGCCAGCAGACAGAAGGATTTCAGTACGGACCGGATACGGTATGGCAACGGGAGTTTGAAGAAATGTTCCCATTTGAGGAAACAGAAGACCAGGAACTTGCCATTGAAGCTACCAAAAAGGATATGGAGAGCACCAAGATTATGGATCGCCTCATTTGCGGTGATGTGGGATATGGCAAGACGGAAGTTGCCATACGAGCAGCATTTAAAGCCGTACAAGAGGGAAAGCAGGTAGTTTACCTTGTACCTACCACCATTTTGGCACAGCAGCATTATAATAACTTCGTACAGCGAATGAAAGATTTCCCGGTTCAGGTAGACTTGATGTGCCGTTTTTGCACCAATGGACAGATAAAAAAGACCGTAGAGGGCTTGAAAAAGGGAATGGTAGACATTGTAATTGGAACACATCGAGTACTTTCTAAGGATGTAGAATTCAAGGATTTGGGACTGCTGATTATTGACGAGGAGCAACGTTTTGGAGTTGCCCATAAAGAAAAAATCAAGCAGATAAAGAAAAATGTAGATGTGTTGACTTTAACAGCAACACCGATTCCGAGAACCCTTCATATGAGCCTCATTGGAATTCGAGACATGAGCGTATTAGAAGAACCACCTATGGACAGAATGCCGATTCAAACATATGTTATGGAGTTTAACGAAGAGATTGTGCGAGAGGCAATTAACCGGGAATTAGCAAGAAATGGACAGGTGTACTATGTTTTTAACAGAGTAAATCAAATTGCAGAAGTGGCATCGAAAATTGCAGAGTTAGTACCGGAGGCAAACGTAGCCTTTGCCCATGGACAGATGAAAGAGCGCGAGTTAGAAGATATTATGTATCAGTTTATCAATGGAGAAATTGATGTACTGGTGTCTACAACCATTATTGAAACAGGACTTGATATTTCCAATGTAAATACCATGATTATCCATGATGCGGATAATATGGGACTATCCCAGCTCTATCAGTTGCGGGGAAGAGTGGGGCGTTCTAATCGTACAGCGTATGCTTTTTTGATGTATAAGCAAAATAAAATGTTAAAAGAGATTGCAGAAAAGCGTTTGTCTGCCATTAAAGAATTTACCGAATTAGGAAGCGGATTTAAGATAGCTATGCGAGACCTGGAAATCCGCGGAGCCGGAAACCTCTTAGGTGCAAAACAGCATGGGCATATGGAAGCGGTAGGATATGATTTGTACTGTAAGATGCTAAATGAAGCGGTTAAGACCTTGAAAGGAATTGAGACACCGGAACAGTTTGAAACAACCATAGAGTTAGATATGGATGCTTTTATTCCGCCAACCTATATACCAAACGAGTTCCAAAAGTTAGATATTTATAAACGAATTACCGGGATTGAAAACCAAGAGGAAAGTGAGGAAATGTTAGAAGAGCTCATTGACCGCTTTGGAGAACCACCTAAGTCCGTGGAAAATCTCCTTACCATTGCGCAGTTAAAGGCAAAGGCACATAGCTGTTACTATACGGAAATTAAGGAAAACGGAGATAAAATCAGATTTACCTTTTACCAGCAGGCAAAAATCAATCCGGTAAACATTGCACCAATGGCAGAAAAATACGAAGGGGCACTTCAGTTTATTCGAGATTCGAAAGCACCGTATTTTGAGTATGTAAGAACACATAATACCAGACAGAAAGGACGAAGTACACTTGAGATAGCACAGCAAATACTGGAAGATACGAGAAACTTACTGTTAGAAAAGTGAAAAAACTGTTAAATCCCTGAAAAATAGTTGATACACAAAAGGAAAAGAACTATAATATCATCAGTATGTAAAAAGAAAGATTACGAAAGAAATACCTAGGAGGAAACTATGAAGGCAAAAAGATTACTGCCCCTGCTTTTGGCGGCAGCTATGGGAGCATCCGTATTGACAGGATGTAATGAAATTAAGGCGGATGCAGTGGGAGCTACCTTAAATGGAGAGGAAATCTCTCTTGGATTTATGAATTTTATGGCAAAATTCCAACAGGCAGTATATGATGGATATTTGGGTTCCATGTATGGAACAAGTGATTATTGGTCACAGGATATGAGTGGAAATGGTTCCGATATGGAAACAACGGTAAAGGATCAGGTGGCTGAAAATATAGAGCAGTTGTATTTATTAGAAGATCATATGTCAGATTATGGCGTAGAGATTACAGATGATGAAATGTCAGCTATTGATGAAGCAGCTGATAAGTTTATGTCTGATAATAGTAAGGTAGCTATTGAGCAGATAGGAGCAACAAAGGAATATGTAAAAGAGATGCTTCGTTTAGATACCATTCAGACAAAGATGAATAATGCCATAGGAGCGGAAGTTGATACGGAAGTTTCAGATGAAGAAGCTGCGCAGAAGACTTTTAGTTATGTTAAGATTAGTAAAACATCCACGACGGATGCAGATGGAAAGACCGTTGAATATACAGATGAACAGAAAAAAGAATTAGAAAATACTGTAAATGAATATGCAAAAAAAGCACAGGCAGACTTTGACGGTGCAGCACAGGAAGCAGGATATACAGTATCCACTTATTCCTATGGTTCAGATGAAAGTAATTTTGCAAAAGATGTGATTGCAGCAGCAGACAGCATGCAGGTGGGAGACATCAGTGATGTATTAGAGGATGACAATAATTATTACATTATTCGTATGGATAGTACATTTGATGAACAGGCTACCGCAAATAAGAAGACTGAAATTGTAAAACAGAGAAAAACAGATCACTATAAAGAAGTATGTGATGGTTATAAAAAAGATGCTAAGTATGAAGTAAATAAATCAGAATGGAAAAAAGTAAAGTTTGATGACTTATTTAGCATAAAGCAGGACGCACCAAGTAGTACAAATAGTACCACTGGTACGGACAATACAAGTAGTACAGATACAACACAGAATTAGGAAAATAAGGGGCTGTCGGAAGACAGCCCTTTGTTTTACGCCAGTAGTGAGGAAAATTATGGAATACATACATCATTATGATTCCCCTTTAGGTGGAATTACACTTGCCAGTAATGATGAAGCACTCGTTGGATTATGGTTTGATGGACAAAAGTATTTTGCAGATACACTGTTAAAGGAATATGAAGAAAAAAGTCTTCCCATATTTGAAGAAACAGACCGATGGATGGATATTTATTTTAGCGGAAAGGAGCCGGATTTTACGCCGCCTATTTATATGAAAACTACGGAGTTTCGGAAAGCGGTATGGGAGATTATGTTGACGATTCCTTATGGAAAGACAATGACTTATGGGGAAATTGCAGCACAAATTGCAAGAACGAAAGGAATTCCACGAATGTCTGCGCAGGCAGTGGGAGGAGCCGTTGGACATAATTCAATATCTATTATTATTCCTTGCCATAGAGTAGTGGGAACCAATGGAAGTTTGACAGGGTATGCAGGAGGAATGGAGAAGAAAGTAAAACTGCTCACTTTAGAAAAGGTAAATATGTCGAAGTTTTTTGTCCCAGACCAGAAAGGGATAGAATAGAACTTTGAAACTAGGAAAGGTATCATTTCAACTGTGAGGTGATATCTCTTTTATATCAAAGAAAATAATGAAGAAAAATATTGGAGCACAGTTAGCATTATATCAATCAGGGAATTAATATAGTAGATGAGTCATGGTTGCAGGAAGCGGATTGTATGGGGTTATCAGTGTTGTTTGAGTTCCTACCTATGAGTATTTCTTAGCAGGAGATAAAATAGGTGATGGTGCTAAGATGAATAAATAAGGAATTTTACTAACAAAAATTTTATCTTTGTGGTATGATGTACTGCAGATGGAAGAATAAGTACCATAAAGAAAGAAGGCTTTTTATGCCGGCAGGATCAGTGGAAAGAACCAATGCAAGAAAAGATTAACCTATGTGGCAGTAAAAAAGTTGCTTGGAAAATGGATAGAAGAAAGGAGTTAGTAAAATGGAATGGGAAAGAGTAGATCTTAGAGTTCCAACACCGGAATTGGAAGCAACCTGGGAAGAAACCATGTTTCCGTTATGTATAATTTTGTCTGCATGTCCAGAGGTGGCGTAATCATTGAAGATGATGTAAGTATTGCGGCAAATACACAGATACTTACAAACAACCACGATGAAAAACAACATCGAATTCTTTTATGTAAACCGGTAGTAATAAAGAAAAATGCCTGGATTGGTGCAGGTGTAACAATTTTACCGGGTGTGACAATTGGTGAGAATGCAATCGTAGGTGCGGCTGCCGTTGTAACAAAGGATGTTCCTGCAAATACGATTGTAGTAGGAAATCCGGCGAGAATTGTCCGCAAAGTAGAACTGGATGACAAGTAAATGTTAATAATTAGTAGATAAAAGAGGCATGTGAAGTATTATGAGTACAACAAGTAAAAAAACAATGGATATAACCCATGGTTCATTATGGAATAAAATTCTTATATTTGCGCTTCCACTTGCGGCAAGCAGTATCTTACAACAGTTGTTTAATTCTGTAGACACAGCGGTGGTGGGGCGTTTTGCAAGCAGTCAGGCATTGGCAGCAGTAGGAAGTAACAGTTCCTTAATATCGTTATTGATTAACTTATTTATCGGAATATCTCTTGGGTCAAATGTTGTAATAGCACACTATATTGGACAAAAATCAGAGGGAAATATCCATGCGGCGATTCATACGGCAATCGTTGTAGCCATGATAAGTGGTGTATTTGTTATGATATTTGGACAATTTATCGCAAGACCGGTATTGCTATTAATGGGAACACCAGAGGATGTGATTCAGCTTGCAGTATTGTATTTGCGAATTTATTTACTTGGTATGCCCTTTATTATGTTATATGATTTTGGTTCATCCATTCTTAGAAGTACCGGTGACAGCAGACGTCCGCTTTATAGTCTTATTGTTGCCGGAGTAGTTAATACGATCTTAAATCTGGTACTTGTAATCGGATTTAAGCTAAGTGTTGCCGGTGTAGCAATTGCTACCGTGATATCGAATATGGTAAGTTCCGGGATTGTGATGTATATACTTCTTCATGAGTCAGAGCCAATCAGACTGGAGTTACGAAAACTTACGATTGTACCAAAAGAATTAAAAAAGATTTTGAGTATTGGAATTCCGGCAGGATTACAGGGAATGATGTTTTCCATTGCCAATGTTTGTATACAAAGTGCCATTAACAGTTTTGGTTCCAATGCTATTGCAGGTTCTGCGGCAGCATTGAACTTTGAATTTTTTGCATATTTTCTGGTAAATGCATTTGCACAGGCAGCGGTTACATTTACCAGTCAAAACTATGGGGCAGGAGAGCCGGAAAGGTGTAAGAAAATTTTTAGAATATCTATGGTATTTTCTTTGGTGTCGTGTGGACTTCTCTCAGGTATTTTTGTTTTAGGCAGGGGATTTTTCCTGCGCATCTATACCACAGACCAGGCGGTGCTGGAATTTGCAACACAGCGACTTTTGATTGCAACTACACTGGAGTTACTTACTTCTGTATATGAAATCAGTGCAGGAGCAATGCGAGGATTGGGACATTCTCTGTTGCCTGCAATTATAACATTTGTAGGTTCCTGTGTGTTACGACTTGTGTGGATATCTACCGCATGCCGCATGGTTCACGAATTCTGGGTATTACTTATTATCTATCCGATTTCCTGGGTAGTAACAGGAATTGCCATGATGATTGCGTATGGCTGTATTAGAAAAAAATGTTTTCAATAGGAATTATTCCATTTAGAAAAAAGTAGTCTTATAATTACTGAAACTCTTCATAAGTAAAGGACATATTTTTAATTAAGAAATTTGTCATATCATCCGGAAGCTTTTGTGTAAAACACAAAGGCTTTTTTGTAAGTGGGTGGATAAACTCCAGTTTGGCAGAGTGGAGTGCCTGACGTTTTAAAATGCGTGTGTCCTGTGAAACGTCAGATAAAGTGGCAACATAAGAAGACTCTTTGGAATTATACAGACTATCACCTACCAATGGACACTTCATATATTTCATATGAACACGAATCTGGTGTGTACGTCCGGTTTCCAGTTTAAGAGACACGAAGGCATAACCGTTTTCTCTGCCAAGTACCTGATACTGGGTGATAGCACGGTCACCATTGATAAAGTCTATGGCGCGTTCAATGGTAGAGCCTTCTTTTCGCCCAATAGGAGCATACACAATTCCCATATCCGGCAGATATTTGTCCTGAACAATGGCAAGATATTCGCGATGAATCTCTCGTTCTGCAACCATTTGAGATAAGATATTGGCACTTACCATATGTTTTGCAATAATGGTAAGTCCGGAGGTATTTCGGTCAAGGCGATTGATGCAGCGAAATACAAAGGGAATATTCTGTTTATGATAATACCAGGCAACTGCATTGGCAAGTGTATTTTCATAATTTCCCATAGAAGGGTGAATTGGCATATCCGCAGGCTTATTCACCACCAGTAGGTCTTCGTCTTCGTAGATAATATCCAAGGGAAGTTCCACAGGAACAATTTTCTGAGAAGATGCAGTTTCTTTCATGCAGACTTTCAGCGTATCCAATGGTTGTAAAGAATAATTTACATGTTTCCAGACACCGTTTACCAGAATACTTTCCGGCATTTTTTTTAAATCAATAATGTTTTGATTGGAAAATCCCTGTTCCTTTAGAAAATATTCAATATTATGCCCTGCGTCGGCAGAAGTGATTTGATAAGTAAAGGTACGCTTCATTGGATTAAGAATTCCTTTCATGATTTGGCTAGAATATAGCATAGCAAAGGGGAAAATACAAGCACTTGTATGAAAAATGGTTTTTTAGTATAATAAAATGTATTGGAAATAAGCATATTGGAGAGAAAAATGAAGAAAAAATATCAGGCACTTATACTGGGAATTGTAGTGATTATTTTTGCAGGAATTTTACTTTGGCACGGAAAAAATACAACAAAAACGGAACGTTTTGAGGCACAGTTTACCGATGTATTCGATACTGTGACAAATATTATTGGCTATGGCGAGAGTCAGGAGACATTTACCCGACAGGTGAGTGAATTAAAGGAGCAGTTTGATTATTATAATCAGTTATATGATATTTATAACGATTATGATGGAGTAAATAATATAAAAACCATCAATGACAATGCAGGGAAAGAACCGGTAAAGGTAGCACCGGAAATTATAGATTTACTAAAGCTGGGAAAAGAAGCATATGTAGAAACTAACGGGCAGGTAAATATTGCTTATGGCAGTGTATTAAGTCTGTGGCATGATTATCGGGAAGCAGGTTTAAATAGTCCAACTAAGGCAGAATTGCCGCCTATGGAAGAAATTGAAGCAAAAGCGGCACATACAGATATTAATCAGTTAATTATCGATGAAGAAGCCTCTACGGTATATCTGGCGGATGCAGAAATGTCTTTAGATGTGGGAAGCATCGGAAAAGGATATGCAGTACAAAAAGTGGCAGATTATGCAAAGGCACACAATATGAATCATCTTTTGATTAGCGCAGGGGGAAATGTTTGCGTAGTAGGAGCGAAAGAAGATGGTGAGGGCTGGAGCGTAGGAGTGCAGAATCCGGATTTGAGCAGTGATAAGGAGTATGTACAAAAGGTAAAATTGCAGGATATGTCCATTGTAACCAGCGGAAATTATCAAAGATATTATGAAGTAGCCGGAAAACGTTATTGTCATATTATTGACCCCGATACCATGATGCCGGCAGAACATATGGCATCTGTTTCTGTGATTATGAAGGATTCGGGGAAGGCAGATGCCATGTCTACTGCATTGTTTAATATGGACTATGAAGAAGGAAAGGCATTGGTAGAATCCATGGATGGAGTTGAGGCAATGTGGATACTTGAGGATGGAAGTATTCAGTATTCCAGTGGATTTTCCAAATATCTGGAAAAATAATAGGAGCATAGAATGAAAAAAAATGATGTAATCATGATTGGAATAATCGTAGTAATTGCACTGGTGGCATTGTGTTTGGTAAATCTCTACGGAAAATGGAATACCAAGGATGCGCAGGCGGTAGTAACGATTGATGGAACAGAGTATGGAAGATATCCATTGTCAGAGGATAGAACCGTAAAAATAGAATCCGAAAATAACGGATATAATTTATTGATTATTGAAAAGGGGGATGCGAGAATTGAAGAGGCATCCTGCCCGGATAAAATTTGTGTACGTCATAAACCAATTGATAAGACAGGAGAAACATTGGTGTGTCTGCCCAATAAAGTAGTGGTTGAGATTGAAAATGGTGAAGAAGCAGATGTAGATGCATCCACCAATTAGGCAATAGAGAAAGACAATAGAGAAGGGAACAATTATGGCAAAAAAGACAGCATATATGGGAATGTTAGTAGCGTTAGCATTTATTTTTTCGTATATTGAATCTTTGATTCCGATTAACGTAGGAATTCCGGGAATTAAGATAGGACTGGCTAACATGGTAACCATTGTAACGTTATATACGATAGGAGTAGTTCCGGCAGTTGTGTTATCCCTTGTGCGAATTGTATTGACGGGATTTACCTTTGGAAATCTGGCAATGATGATGTATAGTCTCGGAGGTGGTATGCTAAGCCTGTTGGTAATGGTAATCGCACGAAAGACAAAGCTATTTTCCATTACAGGGGTCAGTGTACTTGGTGCAGTATTTCACAATATAGGACAGATTATAGTGGCAGCAATTGTAGTAGAAAACAGCAGTTTGTTTTATTATCTTCCGGTACTCCTTGTTTCCGGTGTGGTTTTTGGTGTGGTTATTGGCATGGTGGGAGCTGTTTTAGTGAAACGATTGTCGGGGTTTATACAAAAACAGGACATATTTTAAGCGTTAAGAAAGCGTTAAGGAAAGTTTGTTTGGATTGACGGTAAATAAAATAGTTGGTATGCTCGTAGCAGTATAAGAAAAGGAGTTTCGTATGGGAAGCTCCTTTTTATAACGTAAATACGAAAAGTATAAGAAAAAATAACTGTTTTTATGACAGAATGTAAAGGTACACAGGAAGGAAGAAAAAGCAATGGAAATGACGCATATATTGGAATTATTAGGCGGATTAGCACTGTTTTTATACGGTATGCAGATGATGAGTCAGGGGTTAGAAGCGGCTGCCGGAAATAAAATGAAGCAAATTTTAGAAAAACTGACAGCGAATCGTTTTTTAGGAGTAGCCGTAGGAGCCGGAATTACAGCAATTATACAATCATCGTCGGCAACAACGGTGATGGTAGTGGGATTTGTAAATTCCGGTATGATGACGTTGCAGCAGGCAGTATGGATTATTATGGGTGCCAATATTGGTACTACCATAACCGGACAGTTGATAGCACTGGATGTAGGTGCAATTGCCCCCTTGTTTGCGTTTGCCGGTGTGGTGATGATTTTGTTTTTTAAAAAACAAAAATATACATATTTTGGACAGATTTTAGCAGGACTTGGAGTGCTGTTTATCGGAATGAGAATGATGAGTGGTTCCATGACACCATTGCAGCAGTCAGATAGCTTTATTCATTTGATGACTACATTTTCCAATCCTGTATTTGGAATACTTGCAGGTGCAGTATTTACAGCCATAATACAATCATCATCAGCATCAGTGGGAATTTTACAGGCACTTGCAGTAAGCGGATTAATAGGACTGGACGGAGCGGTATATGTATTGTTTGGACAGAATATTGGTACATGTATTACAGCGGTTTTGGCATCCATAGGAACCAATCGAAATGCGAAACGTACTACATTGATACATCTTATGTTTAATGTAATCGGAACAGTGATTTTTACCATATTGTGTATGGTAACCCCATTGGTATCCTTTATGGAAAGTGTAACTTCTAATCCGGCAGCACAGATTGCCAATGTGCATACCTTGTTTAATATTGTAACAACACTCATACTACTTCCGGCAGGAAATGGACTGGCAGGATTAGCAAAGAAGATTTTACCAGAACGTCCGGAGGAGGGAAATAAGGAGTTACATTTGGAGTATTTGCATCCACTGGGAAAATCAGCAGAGCGTACCATTGGTGTGGCTGCAATTTATACCAATCAGTTGGCACAAGAGGTATATCGTATGCTGGAAATGGCGCAGGAAAATGTGGATAGAGCATTTTGGGCATTTCGTACCGGAGATGTAGAACAGGTGCCGGAGGTATGTAAAACAGAAGATTACATTGATTATTTGAATAAAGAAATCTCACATTACATTTCCAGAACGATTGTAAATGAAGCAAACGAAGAAGAGACTTATAATGCCAGTCAGTATTTTAAAATGGTTGGAAACATCGAACGAATTGGAGACCATGCACTTAACATTGCCGAATATACAGAAAAGTTAAAAGAAAATCATATTGTTTTTTCGGAAAAGGCACAGGTAGAAATGGAACATATGGAGCAGGTGCTTCGTGTATTGTTTGAAACTTTGGGAAATGAAAAAAGGGGAACCGTGGAATGGATGATGCGTATTGCACAGATGGAACAGAGCATAGATGACATGACATTTCAATACCGGGAACAGCTTATGGAACGTATGCGCTTGGGAGAATGTGCAGAAGAAGCATGTATCATCTATTCCGAGATGTTAACTGACTTTGAACGAATAGGGGATCATGCATTGAATATTGCACAGGAAATGGAAAAAATAGCAAAACAATAAAATTATTACTATTATTTCTATTTGAAAAGTGTTAATATGATTAACGTAACAATTATTTCAAAAGAGAGAGGAGCAAATAGTTATGATGAAGGCGAACAAAAAGTTACGAAAATTAATGCTTATGTTGGGATTAAGCGGAGTTCTCATAGGAACCATGACAGCATGTGGCAACAAAGAAACAACTCAGAATACTTCCGATGTAAAGAAAAAGGACAGTAAAGAGAAGAAGACACTTGATAATTCAAAAAAAGTAGTCAAAGAAGAGGAAAAAGAAGAACCGGAGGAAACAGAGTTTTCCTATGAAGATCTGGAAGATGTGGAATTTTGTTTCACCAGTGGAGCAGGTGGATGGAGTACTACATTACAAGTAGAAGCAGATGGAAGTTTTTCCGGATTATATAATGATTCAGATATGGGTGATGCAGGAGATGATTATCCGGATGGAACACGTTATGTTTCACAGTTTTCCGGACAGTTTGGAAAATTAAAAAAGGTAAATGATTATACTTATTCGGCTAAAATCGAAAGTATTGAGTTAGAACAAGAACCTGATACGGAAGAATATGCAGATGATGTTAAGTATGTGTACAGTGAGCCATATGGAATTGACGGCGCAAAGGAGATTCTTTTCTACTTAAAAGGTGCACCAATTGATGAACTGCCGGAAGGATATTTATCATGGGTGAAATATAATTATGATATAGATGCAGAAACAGAGCTTCCTTTTTATGGTTTATATAATGAGGCAGAAGAAAATGGATTTGTAGGAGAAGATGCTTCTTTATATGATGATAATGAGACACAAGATAATTTATCTGAAATTGATAAAGAGCTAGAAGAAGTAGAACAACGAGCAAAAGAAATTGAGGATAGATTAGACCAAGCATACGCACAGGTGGACTTGAACGAGGCATCAGCAGAAGAATATGAATTATGGGATGATGAACTTAACCAAATATGGGCACGTTTAAAAGAAACCTTGGATGAGGACACTATGAAAAAGTTGACCGAAGAAGAACGTCAATGGGTTGCAGAAAAGGAAGCGGCAATAAAAGAGGCTGGAGCAGAATGTGAAGGAGGCTCTATGCAACCGATGTTAGAGAACCTGAAGGGAGCAGAGTTAACCAGAGAACGTGTCTATGAATTAGCAGATATGTTGAAATAATAGAAAAAGAAAATACGAGAAAAAAGTCTGTAAATTAAGATTTTTTGCGAAATAATTGGGTGGAAGGCTCTTGCATGAGCTTTCCACCCTTGTTTACACCATAGCGATAAAAATGCGTTCTAAATACATAGCAGTATTGCATTGGAAATGCATTTAGGAAAATCAAAATTACTGTGCATATTTATCATAGTATAGTTGTGCCTGTTCGGGATTAAGGTTAAATCTTTTTTGGAGTTTTTCTAGAATTCGTTCTTTTGAAGTTCCGTCTTCCAGATTATCTAAAATTAATGCTTCAATTCCGCGGGCAAGCCCCTGTTCCATCCCTTCTTTTTTTCCTCCTGTTATTCGCAGGAGATGTCTACAAGATTCTCCTGCTTTTCATTACGATATTTACTGAAAGCATGGATTTTCTTGGAATATTGCGTTATTTGTAACGCATATAAAGAGTTTATCTATAGAGGGTAATGATACCCAAGAACCTTAGAAAAATATGCTTTTCATTTATTTTAGCATGTTTTTTGAAGATTCACAATCACGATTTTTACAAAATATAATATGTTGACGAATGGTGGGAACTTCAATATAATTCATATAACTATAATTATTAAGAAAAATCTATGAGGTAAAACAGATGACACTTTCATTTATTTTCTGGATGGATATTATTGGAACCATAGCATTTGCAATATCCGGAGCAATGGTTGCGGTAAAAAAAGGAATGGATATTTTTGGTGTAAATATTTTAGCGATAACCACAGCAGTTGGAGGGGGAATGTTGCGGGATATTCTAATTGGAGATGTACCACCGGAAATGTTTCAAAATCCCATCTATACATTGATGGCGGTAATCGTGGCAAACATTGTGTTTTTGTGCGCATATTGGAATAAGAAAAATATAAAAAGCAGTTATGTAAATATTTATGAAAAACTATTATTTCTATTTGATGCATTAGGTTTGGGAGCATTTACAGTAGATGGCGTAAATGCAGGGATGCAGTCAGAATTTCATGAGAATATTTTCTTGGTAGTTTTTCTTGGTGTAATTACAGGAGTAGGCGGCGGAGTATTGCGAGACATGATGGCAAATGAGTTGCCATATATTTTTGTAAAACATATTTATGCCTGTGCATCTATTTTAGGGGCTATTGCAACTGCATATGTATGGGAAATTTTGGGACAAAATGGTGCAATGATTATAGGATTTGTCATTACCATTTTGATTCGTTTTTTGGCGGCACATTATAAGTGGGATTTGCCTCGGATTGTGCATAAATAGCGCATCTCAAGTATTGCTTTAGTTCAATTCAACTACTGCTTGCTGTCGTTTTTTTATCTATTTTGCTAGGATGAAGTTGTAGCAGAAAGGAGAAAAACACAGTGAAAAGGAGAAGAAAAATGAACAAGCAGAAACAGGAAAGAAAAAGAACTTATTGGTATCGGGAAGAAGAAAAAAAGGCAACTCAGGTTATGGAACAACAGACCATGCAGTTACAATTATTAAGTAGTCAGTTACGCAATTTGAGATAAGAAAAGAGGAATAGATATGTTTGACACAAGAAAAACAGGAAAGAAAATCGCAACATTAAGAAAAGAGAAAAATATGACACAGATGGAACATTTGATTCAGGGAACGGAACGAGAATATATAGAAGAAACAGATACCGGTGCAGATGTAATTACGCAGGTAGCTCCATTAGTGAAACCAGAACAGGCCAAAGAGATGGTACAGACAGTGATTGAAAAAGAAGAAAAGAAAGAACAAGATGAGGGAAAAGAAGAATCTGCGAAGAAATCAAAGTTTTCTATAAAAGAGTTGATTGAATTAGCACCTTATTTAGAAGAAGAATATCTGGATAAATTAGTAGAACAGATAGATGTAGATACCAATTTAAAAGAACTAATTGGACTTGCACCGTTTCTGGCAGATTACACATTGGATAAGTTGGTAGAAAGAATTAACCTGGAAAAGGGCGGTAAGGGGATTGTAGGACTTGCACCATTTTTGTCAGATGAGGCATTAGATACCTTGATAGAAAGAGCAATAGAACAGGGAGAATTGCAGGATTATACCGGACTATATCCTTTCCTGTCAGATAAAACCCTTCATAAATTAGC
This sequence comes from Clostridiales bacterium, assembly GCA_012519695.1. GTDB lineage: Bacteria > Bacillota > Clostridia > Lachnospirales > Lachnospiraceae > Petralouisia. The sequence goes on from JAAYPT010000017.1 coordinate 29,235, forward strand.
AGAAGCCATGATGAAAAACGGAAATGCTACATCACTTAAGAAGATTCTGCCGTTTTTATAAATGTTGTATTGTACGAACTACATTAGCGTGTTATAATTAAATTATGATACGCAACAATACAAACCAATGGAAGGACAAAGGAGGAGGAAACAATGTCATATTGTATAAAATGCGGAAGAAAACTTAATGATGGAGAGGTGTGTAACTGTCAGGCACAGGCTCCTAAAACAGAATTTCAGGCAACTCAGGGGAATAATTTCCAGACAGCCAATGTAACCGGTGGGGCTACTCAGACAGTAGACAGTAGAAAGAAAATTACAAAGTTACTTACAATTATAGGTGCTGCTGTTATGGCTATTGCATGTTTTATGCCATTTTACACCATTCTGTCAGAAACAATCAATTATGTAGGTGGTGGGACAGGTCAAACCGGTGATGGTGTTATCGTTGTCATCTTGGCTATTGTAGCAATTGTATTGGCAGTATTCAACTTGCAAAAGTTTGGAGTAATTCCAGCGGCAATTGCTTTGGTAATAACCATTTATGATATTTCCCAGCTAAGCAGTGCATCTATGGGATTTGGAAGCTTTGGTATCGGCGCATATCTGGCTGTTATTGGAGCAATCGTGGCAATCGTTGGCGGTATACTTGGATTTGTATGGAAATTGACAAGAAAATAGTATAACGTAAGAGTTAAAAAAGTAAAATTGGGAACATATTACATAAGAGTAATATGTTCCTTTTTTCATGTATTATGTATTGAATTACCAAGGAAAGTGGGATTATAATAGGGAAAGATAAAATAATCATATGGGGGACTTATTCCATGAAAAAATTATTGATATACTTAAAAGATTACAAAAAGGAAAGTGTGCTGGCACCACTGTTTAAAATGCTGGAGGCATCTTTTGAACTGATTGTTCCGTTAGTAGTGACACAGATTATCGATGTGGGAATTGCAAATCGGGATAGTGGATATATTTTAAGAATGTGTCTTATTATGGTGGCATTAGGTCTGATAGGACTTACCTGTTCCATAACAGCGCAATACTTTGCGGCAAAGGCAGCTGTTGGATTTGGAACACAGGTGCGTCATCAGTTATTTGCTCATATACAGACCTTTTCTTTTTCCGAAATTGACAAGGTGGGAACGGCAACATTAATAACCCGAATGACCAGCGATATTAATCAGGTGCAGTCTGGGGTAAACATGGTATTGCGTTTGTTTTTACGTTCCCCATTTATTGTATTCGGAGCTATGATTATGGCATTTACCATAGATGTAAAGGCGGCATTGGTATTTGTAGTTACGATTCCGTTGTTATCTATTGTAGTATTTGGAATCATGGCAATCAGCATTCCTCTTTACCGTAAGGTGCAGGAACGTTTGGACAAGGTACTTGGAATTACCAGAGAAAATCTTACCGGAGTGCGTGTAATTCGTGCATTCCATAAGGAAGAAGAAGAAAAAAATCGATACGAAGAAAGCCTGGGAGCACTTATAAGTATGCAGAATCATGTGGGACGGATTAGTGCATTTATGAATCCGGTCACCTATATCATTATTAACTGCGGTATTATTGCATTGCTCTATATCGGTGCATTTCAGGTAGATACAGGAGTTTTAACACAGGGACAAGTAGTTGCATTGGTAAACTATATGTCTCAGATTTTGGTAGAATTAATAAAGCTTGCAAACTTGATTGTAACTATCACTAAGGCGGTTGCTTGCGGAAATCGTATTGAATCCGTATTGGAAATGAAGAGCAGCATGCCAATTGATGTGCAAAAGGAGCAGTTAGGAGCAGTTGCAGGAAATAAGAGCGAAGCTTCTGAGTATATGGTAGAGTTTTCCCATGTAGGACTGACTTATCAGGGGGCAGGGGCAGAAAGTTTAACAGATATTGATTTTCAGGTGAAAAAGGGAGAAACTATCGGAATCATCGGCGGAACCGGAAGTGGAAAAACATCTTTGGTACATTTGATACCACGTTTTTATGATGCTACAGCAGGTGAAGTGAAAATCAACGGAAAAAATGTCAAGGATTATCCAATTGAGCAACTACGCCAAATGGTAGGAATTGTAATGCAAAAGGCAGTTTTATTCCAGGGAACCATACGGGAAAACCTGTGTTGGGGAAAAGAGAACGCTACGGAAAAGGAGCTGTATCAGGCATTAGAAACAGCGCAGGCAAGGGAAGTAGTAGATGGCAAGGATGGAAAACTGGATGCTCCGGTAGAGCAGGGTGGAAAGAATTTTTCCGGTGGACAAAGGCAGCGACTTACCATTGCCCGAGCATTGGTGCGTAAGCCACAGATTTTGATTTTGGATGATAGTGCATCGGCACTGGATTATGCTACGGATGCCAGACTTCGAAAAGCTATTCGTGAGATGGAAGGAGAGCCAACGGTGTTTATCGTATCCCAGCGAACTTCTTCTATCCAGCATGCAGATAAAATTATTGTGTTGGATGATGGTGTGGTATCAGGAATCGGAACGCATGAGCAACTGTTAGAAACCTGTGAAGTATATCGGGAAATTTATGAATCCCAGTACAAGAAACACTAGGAAGGGAGGAACAGTAGCATGAAAAAAGAAAAGAAGAAAAATCAATCGGAAACATTAAAAAAAGTATTACGTTATATTAAACGTTATCGTTGGTATTTAATTTTATCACTCTTTTTTGCTGTGATAACGGTAGCAGCGACCTTGTATATTCCGGTGCTTACCGGAGATGCCATCGACTATATTATTGATAAAGGGCTGGTGAATTTTTCAGCAGTTTTTGCAATTCTTATAAAAATCGGAGTTGTGATTGGTGTAACAGCATTGGCACAGTGGTTGATGAATGTATATAACAACAAGATTACTTATGAAGTGATTCAGGATATTCGACGCGAAGCCTTTGCAAAAATGGAGATTCTTCCATTAAAATTTATTGACGGACATTCCCACGGGGAACTGGTAAGTCGTGTGATTGCAGATGTAGACCAGTTTGCAGATGGACTTTTAATGGGATTTTCTCAATTATTTACCGGAGTAATTACCATTCTTGGAACGCTTCTGTTTATGCTTGCTATCAATGTAAAAATAACATTAGTAGTAGTATTGATTACCCCGGTTTCGCTGTTTGTAGCAAGTTTTATTGCAAAGCGGACATACAAGATGTTTTTATTACAGTCCAGCACCAGAGGAGAACAGACAGCACTGATTAACGAAATGATTGAAAACCAAAAAGTGGTACAGGCATTTTCAAAAGAGGCAGATGTGTTAGAAAACTTTGATGAGATTAACGGAAGGTTGGAAAAAGCATCCCTACAGGCAACCTTTTTCTCCTCCATTACCAATCCAAGTACCCGATTTGTAAACAGCCTTGTATATACGGGAGTTGGTTTGGTTGGTTCATTTTGTGCTATGAATGGAATGATAACGGTAGGACAGCTTTCCTGCTTTTTAAGTTATGCAAATCAGTATACCAAACCATTTAATGAGATTTCAGGCGTAGTTACAGAGCTTCAGAATGCCCTTGCCTGTGCAGAACGAATTTTTGCACTCATTGAAGAAGAACCGCAGATTCCGGAAAGTGCAGATGCGAAGGTACTGACAGATGTTTCCGGAAAGGTGGAGTTAAAAGATGTTTACTTCTCCTATACGAAAGACAAAAAGTTAATAGAGGACTTTAACTTAAAGGTAGAGCCGGGACAACGTGTGGCAATTGTAGGACCTACGGGATGTGGAAAAACTACCATTATCAACCTTTTAATGCGTTTCTATGATGTAGATAGCGGAAGCATTCAGGTAGAAGGAAACGACATTCATAATGTTACGAGAAAGAGTCTTCGAGGCAGTTATGGAATGGTATTGCAGGAGACCTGGTTAAAGGCAGGAACTATACGAGAAAATCTTATTATGGGAAAACCGGATGCTACGGAAGAAGAGATGATAGAAGCAGCGAAGGCCGCACATGCTCACAGTTTTATCAAGCGTTTGCCGCAAGGATATGATACAGTGATTGGAGAAGATGGGGGAAGTTTATCCGCAGGACAAAAGCAGTTGTTATGCATTGCCCGAGTAATGCTGTGTTTGCCACCGATGCTCATATTGGACGAAGCAACTTCTTCTATTGATACCAGAACCGAAATGAAGATTCAGAACGCATTTGCCAAAATGATGAAAGGGCGCACCAGTTTTATTGTAGCGCATCGTTTGTCTACGATTCAGGAAGCAGATGTGATTTTAGTAATGAAAGACGGAAAGATTATGGAGCAGGGAAATCACGAAGAACTTCTTGCAAAAAATGGATTTTATGCACAATTGTATAACAGTCAGTTTGCGGTATAAACAAAGAGTTCACATTTTATAATGTGGTATTTACTATGATATAAAAAACTTCCGAGAAGGTTGTGTTAAGTCAAACTTCTCGGAAGTTTTTTGTTGGGTATTTTATACGCCCTTTTTTATAATGCTATCTCCAAATCGTTTTCTTAATTCTTCGGCGGCTTTGTCAGCCTTTTGTTCCTTTTGGGTTTTCGGTAAATCAAAAAGACTCATTTGAACAGGCTCTGGGTCAGAAGTGAGTTTTGAGGTTCGTACCCCTAAGAGGCGAACGGGTTCTCCATTCCAAAGCTCATCAAACAAAAGACAGACGTAATGGTATAAAGTGGCTGCATCATCAGTGGCATTAGGAAGTTGCCGTTGGTGAGACACATTGGTAAAAGTGGCGTATTTAATTTCCGTACTAACCATTCCGGCAAGTTGTCCGTATTTTTTAAGACGAGAGGAGACCTGATCACATAGGGCACGAAGCACTTTTTTAGCATCGGCAGAAGTCTCAGCGTCTTTAGAAAGCGTGGTGGAATTTCCCACACCCTTTAGTTCGGCTTCTTGTGTTTGAACCGGAGAATCATCTATGCCATTGGCAAATTCCCAGACCAATCTGCCGTGACTTTTCATATGGCTTTCTAAGATGGCCACATCGGTATGTGCTAAGTCACCAATGGTAAGAATCTCCAGTTTTTCCAAAGTGGCAGCAGCGGATTTCCCTACCATAAAGAGGTCACGGACGGGAAGCGGCCACATTTTCTTAGGAACTTCCTCCGGAAATAAAGTGTGTACACGGTCTGGTTTTTGAAAGTCGGAGGCCATTTTAGCAAGTAATTTATTATTGGAAATACCAACATTTACAGTAAAACCAAAGGTATTACGCACGGTATCTTTAATTTTGGTGGCAGCGTCTATAGGGCTGTTATAATTCTTTATATAATCCGTAAAATCCATATAACATTCATCAATACTTACCTGTTCAATGGCAGGGGAAAAAGTCCTTAGAAGTTCCATAAGGCGGTGACTGTACTGACTGTAAAGCTTGTGGTTAGGCGGAGCCATTACCAGCTTTGGATATTTTTGCAGTGCATGAGCAACAGGCTCTCCGGTAGTTATTTTATAGGCCTTAGCAGGGATAGACTTGGCCAATACAATTCCATGACGGCTTGCCATATCGCCACCAATAATCGAAGGAATTTCCCGCAAATCTACGGAATCTCCATTTTTTAAGTTTTCCACTGCTGTCCAAGAAAGGTAAGCAGAATTCACGTCAATATGAAAAATAAGCCGTTCCATGGGAGACCTCCTGTTCCTACACAAACATTTGTACTGTATTTGAAAAATTATACCACACATTTGTTCGATTGTAAAATCGAAGAAAACAAAAACATTGACTTTAATGAAGTAGTACGATAAAATAAAGAAAAACAAATTTTGGGTGAGTATAAATAATTAAGTAAGAGGAAATTTCAAATATCTGCCGGTCGGCAGAGTGCTGATTCAGTAGAAGAATCCAAGGAAAGATACATTTGAATATAGTTACAATTTGCATGAAATTGTGAAGAAAGAAGGAAGGAGCAAAAAATCAGGTGACGATTTGCCAGTTACAGAATAAAATAAAAAGTTTGAAAAGAAAGATTACAGAACACGAAAGTGAAATGGCATCTTGCAGATATCAAATAGAATTACATGAGTGTGTGCTGGAA
>JAAYPT010000018.1 GCA_012519695.1 Clostridiales bacterium
GAGTTTGAATAAGAGCCACAAGTCTTGGAACCCGCTAAATAAGCGGCTTCCGAGACTTTTTCTTTTGCTCTGCTACTAATTTGCTACTAATAGCAGCTACTCTTTTTCTGCCGTTTTCAGTTGATTGTCATTAACTTTAATAGCAAGAAACCCTGATGACTGCGGGATTTCTTCTATATGATCTTTCTTTGTGGCATCTGGATGATTTTCCCTGATGCGGTATTTGGTGGTACTAACGCAGGTCCGAGCTGAGGTCGGATTGTTACATCTGAGCCGTTGTCCTGAGTCTGCGGCACTTCACATGTGATACCTGTTGCTTCAAGCAGAGGGTTATCAGATGGTGGTTCAGGTGTTGGCGAATCTGTCGCCTGCAATGATTCCAGACTATGCACAAGCTCCTGCTGTTTATGTGGGAACAGATGAGAGTATGTGTTAAGTGTTGTGGATACTTTCTCGTGTCCGAGCCTGTCTGCTAACATCAAGGCATCACAGCCCTGATTAATAAGTAAGCTGGCGTGCGAATGCCTGATATCATGGATTCGTATCTTCTTTACACCTGTAATTTTGCAGCCCCTTATCATCTCGTGTGAGAGATATGATTTTGTTACCGGGAACAGCCTTTCGTCTGTATCAAGCATATATCTTGACTGGATATAGTCTGATAGCTCCTGGCAGAGAAAATCAGGAATTGGAATCTTTCTCTTGCTTTTTCTTGTCTTAGGTGATGTAAATACATCCTTTCCACCTATCCGCTGATATGTTCTGTTGATGGATATTATCTTGTTATCAAGGTCAATATCAGCAGGTGAGAGAGCAAGCAATTCACCTTCTCGCATACCCGTCCAGTACAGAACTTCAAAGCATATATACGATAGCAGCTTATCTTTTACACCTTCACGGAAAGCAATATATTCATCGTAAGTCCAGTAATCCATTTCCTCAGCCTTCGCTTTTCCAATGGTGCCTGCCTTGCCGCAGGGATTGGTGTTGAGATCATAGAACCGCTTGGCATAATTGATGATGCTGTTAAGCTCCGTATTAATCTTTTTCAGATAGGTCTGGGAGTAATTATTCGGCGAACTCATAAGCTTCGCCTGCCATCTTCGTACATCAGAGGCTTTGATTTCATTTATCGGTTTGTTACCGAAGAATGGAAGAATATGCGTCTGTAGTACCGTCTTTTTTGTCAGAAGAGTTGACTGCTTAAGTCTTGCAGCCATATCCTCCATATAAATTTCATAGAGGTTTTGAAATGTCATGTCAGGATTGGCAGACTGTTTTTCCAGAAAATCCCTTTCAAATCCTAAAGCTTCCTTTTTGGTGGTGAAGCCTCTTTTCCACTTCTGTTTCTTGATTCCCTGCCAGTTCGTATAATAGAACTTGGCGAACCATTTACCAGTTTTTTCATCTTTGTAAGCTGGCATAAATATCATCTCCTTTTTGTAAAATTGTTGTGCAATCATCAAAAGGCTATGATATAATCTACTTGTTCAGGGTGATTATAAAGCCTTCGGGTCAATCACTTACATAGCTTCGGTCATTCCTTTTGCGAGAAGGAGTGTGCCGGAGCTTTTTCTTTACTAAAGGTGTAAGTCTGCAATTATTCAGTTTTTGAATCGGCTTCATTATCCAGTCTGGAATCCTTATAATATGCCAACATATCTGATTTCCATGAATCAAACTTTTCTTTTGAAATTTTTCCTGTCTGAAGCATATTCTTCTTTGCTATCCAGTTTTCCATAAAGAGACAGAAGTCTGCATCATATTTTCCATTGCCTTTGCCATTAACCTTGATCCCGGCAGTCCATTCGGGATTTTCAGGAGGTTTGGTGTTGGTCAGCTCAAATGAAAAATCAGTAAGTTCAGTTATGGCAAAGAGAGCATTGATTACATCTGACATAGTGTGGAATTCATATGCCGGATATTCAGCGGTCGTATTATCTTTTGGAGTATTAGTATCTTTTGCAAATAAAAGCTCCTGCCATGGAACATTTAATTCATTAGCAATCTGCTTTAAAACATCTATCTTTAATAGTATTTCACCAGATTCATATTTCTGGATAGTACGTTCTGATTTCCCCAGACGCTGTGCAAACTCCTTTTGCGTGATTTTCTGTGCCCTGCGCTGCTTCTGTATTGCCTTTCCGATTTCCTCAGGAGAAGACATAGTAAGTTTAATGGAATCAGAGAAAGCCATTCTGTTCACCCTCCTTTATATGAAATAGTCCGTTATAAAGATGCGTATCAGATTGATGTTAAATGAAATACGTATCAGTAAGTGACTTATTTATGATTGTATGATTACTTTATCATAAATAAAAACGAATTGCAAGTGCGTAATTATAAAAAGTTCTATTGACAAATTTTGAAAAGGATATTAAGATAAACACGAACTAAAAATACGGAATAAATAAAGAACAGGATAGTTGCTTTGTGAAAACACGTATTTAAAATAACAATTTATGAAAGGAGGAGCTGCATGAAAGGTATAAAGGAAGCATTCATAGATGCAGGAGAGATAAGCCAGATGCTTGGTATCGGGATGACAAAGGCATATGCAATTATAAAGGAATATAATGCAGAGCTTGAGGCAAAAGGCTATTTCACCATGCGGGGCAAATGCCCACGGAAGTACTTTGAACAGAAAATCTATGGCTACGAAGATTATTACAATCCGGATTATGAGCCGCAGCGTAACAGTAGCAAGGTTGCAGAAGAAAAGGATTATGAAACTGCAGTTGGGGATTCTGTGATAAGTGAACAGGATGAAGTGGATATACAGCCTGAAACAAAGGGATTGCCGGGAGATGGTGCTGAGATAGCAGAAAATGTGATGTCGGATGCAGATGTAATGGTAAAAGAGACAACTAAATAAGCGAAACCAGTGTGGGGGCAAAAAGCGCCACCAAAACGTGCAAATGGGGGCAGTAAGCGCCCCCAAAACCACAAAGTGGGGGCAGAAAGCGCCCCCGCACAAATCAGAGCCGAAAAAGTGTGGAGGCAAAAAGTGCCGTCAAAATGGAAAAGTGGGGGCAAAAAGCGCCGTCAAAACAGCAAAGTGACGGCAAAAAGCGCCACCACTCAGATAAGCGAGAAAAAAGTTATGGTGGCGGAAAGTGCCGTCAAAATGGAAAAGTGGTGGCGGAAAACGCCACTAAAACAGTAAAGTGATGGCAAAAGGCGCCACCACTTTTAAATCAGGTGGAACTTTAGCCACCATATCAGTAATTGTGGTGGTACATTAACCACCACATATCATATACAGGGTGCAGGTGCTCCTGCCAAGACGAAAAATTATGTAAACGCTGATGCGTTTATATTTTTTCGGGAAAAGGTCCGACCTTTTCCGCATCTTGCAAAACCTATAAGCAGAACTTTTAGAAAGGATGAAAAAAGCAATGGTACAGATAAAAAGAGATTGGTTTGATACAGAATTTGGAAATTACGAAAGGGGAAAAACGTATGGCAGATGGAAAGAGAAGATACAAGTCTGACAGGAAAGATTATAAGATATCGGTGAAGCTGTCAGAGAAAGATATGGATATTCTGAAAGCGGCACTTAAGCGAACAGGAATGACGGCAAGTGCCTATATAAGAGAATTAATTCGGACAGGCGGCAACATTGATACAAGTTATCCAGAGGACAGGGCAAAAATAATTCGTGTTATTGCAGGTATTGCAAATAATATTAATCAGGCGGTAAAGCTTGGCAATTCACAGGGAAGATTGTATTACAGCGATATTGATAAATTGCAGAACAGTCTGGATGATGTAAAGAAAACATTCGGGGAGGTGCTGGAAGTATGGCGATTACAAAGATCTTAAATATAAAAGAGTCAGAAGGTAGAAATCCAGCATCACACCTAAAGAATGCTTTGGAATATATCCAGAATCCGGATAAGACAGAAGAATGTGTACTGGTGGGCGGTATTAACTGCCTGCCGGATACGGCATTTGAGCAGATGGAGGAGACAAAGAATATATTTCATAAGACAGGTAAAAGACAAGGCTATCATGTGATTATATCGTTTTCGCCGGAAGAAAAAGTAACTGCGGAACAGGCAATGTACGTCCTGGAACACTTTGCGAAGGCTGTACTTGGCGATGATTATGAAGCTGTGTATGCAGTCCATACTGACAGGGAACATATGCATGGGCATCTGATCTGGAACAGTGTCAGCATGACAACCGGCAAGAAATACAATTCACCTAAAAGCAACTGGAAGAACCATCTCCAGCCTATTACAAATAAATATTGTGATGAACTGGGGCTTGCTATCATGCCGGCAGAGTACAGCAGGAATCCGAAAAATATCAGCAGGGACAAGTGGGAAAGAGAAATGTCAATGAAAGAGATAATTCTCAGGGATGCAAAAATGTGTGCGTATGCAGCCGGAAATGTGGAGCATTTTAAATATCTGATGAAAAGACTTGGATATGTATTCAAGAAAGATGCGTGGATGGAAGTGCAGGCACCGGGATTTCGGTATTATCATAAACTGGCAAAGCTGGACGAGATGTTTTCAGAAGATATGCTAAGGCATCATGTGGATATGCCCTGGATGGTAAAGCCTTACTTTTATTCGTCGGATATCAGGGGATTGCACAGGGCGAAGCTGTCATCATTCCAGAAGAAGTTTTATGCAAAGCTATACAGATTAAGGATTGTAGAGCAGAAGCGTTTTGCAGTCGGTGGAGCAAAGTATACAGAGGATTTGAAGCGATTTCATCAGTTACAGGACGAATATCTGCTGATTGTAAATAATGACATCAAAAGTGTTGTGGATCTTGTGGATTTCATAAATGAGCAGGAAGAAAAGATTCAGCAGATTGAGGACAGACAGCATGAGATATACAGAGAAAGCTCTAGTCGGAAACGCAGTATAAAGAATGAAGAGCAGTACCGGGAATATCAGATATGGCATGTGGAAGTGCAGGAAGAACTGGACGAACTGAAGCAGGAGAAAAGGGAAATTAAGAGACAGATACAGCTTGCTGATGACATTATAAAAGAAGATTTGTATACGGCTTATTATGCGGTGTCGGGGAAGGAGGAGATTGTTGCTGACAGGGATGTTGAGATACCGGGGATGGAAGAGGATATGCTGGATGAGATAACAATAGAAGCGGTTGTTGAGCCGTATACAAATGTTGAGGTAATGAATCCTAACAATAATCAGAATGATACGTCTGTAATGCCAGATATTCGTAATGTGTCTGATGTAAATACGGCAAGAATGGATAAAGATATTACTGACGTAACAGATAAAGGTGAATATGTGGAAATTAGAGAAACTGAACCTGTGGACAAAGCTGACTGGATTGTCAGGAGAATATCAGAGCTTGGTGGTTATGAGAATGTCAGTAATTCTGTTAAGGCAGATATATTCGGATTTGATATTGCTGATGTAAGTGGAAGTATAAGACTGTTCTCGGATGTAATGAAAAAACTTGGAATGAAGCTGGATGGGGATGAACTTTATGAGGAGTTTCAGAGGATTTATGATGAGAGTATCGATAGAGATGCCGGTAAAGATAAGGCGGAAGATAAGATGTGGAATAGGGGCAGAGGAAGATGATTCCTCTGCCCAATATTAAATTAAGAATGGATGTATAATTGAACACTAAAGATATACTAAATACTAATAAATCATATTTAAACAGTGAAATATCAGTTGAGGGAAACAGCTGTTCGTGATATAATTACTTTGTTATTTTATACATTTTAGAATCGGAGGGAGAATATGTCTGAGACTAATGAAAAATGGTCTAATTTAGAAGAAACCGCAGAATATCTAGGTGTAACGAAAGATACCATAAGAAGTTGGATTAAAAAAACAGATATTCCTGCTCATAAGATAGGCAGACTTTGGAAATTCAAATTTTCAGAAGTGGATGAGTGGGTGAAAAGCGGAAAAAGTGCATTATAGAATAGAAAGTAGAAAAGAAAATGATAAATACAGAATTACATAATGGAGATTGTCTTGAGTATATGAAAAAAATACCAACATCTTCGATTGATTTGATAATAACAGATCCACCATATAATTTAGGAAAGTTTATGGAGGAGAGAGATACTAATTTAGTTAAAATGCGGGATAATTTTTTTGGGGCTGCAGGATGGGATGATTTAGATTATAAAGAATGGAAAAAATCTATGAATAAATTTTTTCATCAAGCATCAAGAGTTTTGAAGGATGGTGGTTCAATAATTGTATTTATGGCGATAATAAAGGTTGAGACAATAATACAATTAGCACAAAAACACGGACTGTATTATAAGACAACTGGTATATGGCATAAGTCTAATCCAATGCCAAGAAATATGAATTTGCATTTTGTTAATTCGACAGAATCGTGGATATATTTTACTTATAAAACAAAGACAGGGACATTTAACAACAACGGAAAAGTATTGCATGACTTTATTGAAACATCTGTTACATCAAACAGCGAAAAAAAATATGGAAAACATCCAACGCAGAAACCGGAAGCTTTAATGGAACATTTTGTTAAGGTGTTGTCAAATGAAAATGATACAATTCTGGATCCTTTTATGGGAAGTGGAAGTGTTGGTGTGTCAGCTGTAAAAAACAATAGGAATTTCGTAGGAATCGAGTTAGATGAAAATTACTTTAATATAGCTATATCTAGGATTAAAGAGGTAAAGAAAGATGAAATATAAGGTTATAGATTTATTTGCTGGAGTTGGTGGAATGTCATTAGGTTTTGAAATGGCAGGGTTTGATGTGGTTCTTGCCAATGAATACGATAAAGATATTGCAACTGCATATAAAAAGAATCATAGTTCTACTAAAATGATAAATGAAGATATAACCAAACTTGATTTGCAATCAGTATTTGAACAATATAAAGGTAATATTGACGTTATAATAGGCGGTCCGCCATGTCAGGGTTTTTCGCAGAAAGGAAAGAGAAAAACAATACATGATGAACGTAATTTCTTGTTTAAATATTACGTTAAAGTGGTGGATTTAGTAAAACCTCAATATTTTGTAATGGAAAATGTGCCTAATTTATTAACTGCTGAAAAAGGATATTTTAAGCGAGAAATAGAAGAATTATTTTCAAAAATGGGGTACATTCTAGATGCTGGTGTATTAAATGCAGCGGATTATGGAGTTCCGCAAAATCGAAGACGTGCCGTCATTATTGGGAAAAAGGCAAATGAAAAAAGGGTAAACTTGCTGCCTAAACCGGTTAATAAAAAAGTTTCAGTATGGGATGCAATAAGTGATTTAGCATATCTTAATTCTGGTGAGGGTGATGAAATTCAGGATTATAAATTCGAAGCCAGAAGTGAATATCAAAAGAAGATGAGAATGAATTCAAATAAATTGCTTAATCATAAAGCAACTAATCATTCGAAGCTTGCATTAGAACGCTTAGCCCTTGTTCCACCAGAACAGGGAAAGGAATGTTTACCAGAGGAACATTTAACAAAATCAATATATAGTGGTACTTGGTGCAGAATGCAAAAAGATGATGTTTCTGTAACAATTACAACAAGATTTGATACTCCGTCATCAGGTAGATTTACACATCCATATTTGAACAGGGCAATTACAGTGCGCGAAGCAGCAAGAATACAGTCATTTCCTGATACTTTTGAGTTTGTTGGACCAAAGGTTTCACAGATGAAACAAGTAGGAAATGCGGTACCACCGCTATTGGCTAATAAGATTGCCGATTCAATATTAAATGACATAACATAGGAGGAATGTTTAAATGAAAAGACCAAGTAATATACAGAAATTTAAACCTGTTGATCCTAAATTGGGAATTAAATCATCTTTGCCTAAATCAAAGTCTACAATTGCTCTTGTAATTTTGCTATGGTTGTCAAATGACAAAAAGTATGAAATTGAGTATTCTGAGACAGATGGCGATAAAATAACGATATCTGAGAACTGTTATGATAAATTGATACAATATTTGAGAAATAATATAGATATTAAAGGCGATTCTGAAGAAGATATCATGAATTATGTAAATGAAAACCAATTATTTCATTCACAGTTAGAGTCGCTTATTGTTGCACTTGAATTAGTGTGGAGAATTGCATCTATTAAATTTAAGGATAGTAATAAAGCGGATAGTGCAGAAAGAACTGGGAAGAAAAGATTTGAGAAAATATTATCGTATACAAATAATATTGATTTATTTGACGCTTTGATTGAAAGTAATAAAAAATATTGCCAAGTATTATATGAATGGCTACAAGGAAAGAAGAATGTAGAAGATACACATTTAGAAAAACAATTGGTTAGAGTTATAAATTATCTTTCAGATGATGTTGTGTTGAAAATGTTAGACAATAATCAGAACGTATATTTTAATATGACATCCGTGTATGAAGCTATGACACAAAAAACAGATGAAATTGATATCAATGGAGATGGAGAAGCAAAGGGTGCATTAAGAATTGTAAAAGGTGCTTTAGGAGAAGGACTAAATTACTATTTGGCATATAATAAGAACATTGTTACAATGTCGGATAATGTAGATTATGATGAATTTGTATATTATGAACAAAGGGTAAGAGAGCGACAGAAAATAAGTAATGTGAATATATTGCTCCACGCTGCGGAAAATGATGATGAAAATACAACTGACATTTCGTGTTCAAAAAATAGGATAATATTTGGTGCTCCGGGAACTGGTAAGAGTCATAAACTAGAGGAAAATAGCAAATATTTTGCTGATAATATGGAAAGAGTAACATTCCATCCAAACTATTCGTATGCAAATTTTGTAGGTGCATATAAACCTATTATGTCAAAGTCAGACGTATATGATAATCTTGATACTGAAAAGAGAAGAGTGCTTGCAGTTCTGCAAGACAAATCAATGTCAGCACAAGAAAAATATGATGAATTGTACGATAAATTCAAGGATGAAAGTTTAACTCGTCTACCATTATTACTAGGTATATATACGGATGAGAATTTTAAAACTAGAAAAGTGGATGGTAGTGATGCTGCCGGTGATAATAGTGTGGAGAGAAATCATGGAAGGGCTATTAGACCATATTTAAGTTTAAATCCACAGAATATAAATAAAGAAATCTCGTATGAGTTCGTTCCGGGTCCATTTATGAGAATTTATGTGCAAGCAATAAACCATCCGGAAGAAGATTACTTATTGTTAATAGAGGAAATTAATAGAGCAAATGTAGCAGCAGTGTTTGGAGATGTATTTCAATTACTTGATAGAAAGAATGGAGTAAGTGAATATCCAATTGCTACAAGCGAGGATATAAAGACTTATTTATTAGAAAACTTGGATTGTCTAAAAGGGAAAAATATTGATGATTTAACAGAAGAAGAAAGAGAAAAGTATTTTGAGATGAGAATTCCGGCAAATATGTACATATGGGCAACGATGAACAGTGCAGATCAGGGCGTATTTCCAATGGACACAGCATTTAAGCGTAGATGGGAATTCGAATATTTAAGTGTCAATGATGATGAGCAGGTTGCAGCAATAAAAGATTATGTCATACCAATGTGTATTAAGGACAATAAAGCGGATCATTATATTGGCTGGGATAGTTTAAGAACAAGGATAAATAATGTTTTGACATCTGAAAAGTGTAAGGTTAATGAAGACAAGCTTTTAGGACCATTTTTTATATCTAAAAATATGTTAGACGAGATAAAGAACAATAAAGAGCAAATAGACGAATTAGAAGCAAAAGATGAAGCTTCTCTGACTGAGAGAGATAACGAAGCACTTAAAGATATGCATCAAAAAGAGAATAGTTATATAAAAGCATTTGAAAGTAAAGTAATCATGTATTTGTTTGAAGATGTTATGAAGATGCGTCCGGAGAACATATTTATAGGTCATCATAAAAAGAATGGAAAGATGATTTTTTCAGAAATATGTAAAGCCTTTGAGCAGGATGGTGAAGGCATATTTGGAATTGAAGATTTGGAAAATATATAAAAAGGGGATGAGAGACAATGACGAAAGGTTTCTTTCGTGAAAGAAAGCATTATTCTTTACAGGAAATAACATACAATTTAATTAACATAAATATGGAAGAAACCAGACGCATTGTCGGGATTCTTAAAAAATATGGAGTAGTTAAAGCTGTAAAAAAGAATAAGCCGGATTTTGATGATTTATCAAATGAGGATATTGTCTTGACTGATGTAATAGACAGCTCAAGCGATATAGAATATATATTTGATTATGTTGGAGTTGTTGTAATCGAGGGACAAGTTTTTAAATGTTATCCTAAATATATCAAATCAACAGAACATTTATTTGAAAATCTAAAGCAGGTTTTAAAGGTTATAAAAAAATACAATGCATCAGAACAGTTGATTTATCTGTTTAATGGAGAAGATGATAGTAAGATTTTTAATAGACTGGCTGTATCTATTCATTTGTTAGAGACATATTATGCTGATGGTTTGTATACGAATCAGAAAGAAATAATTGAAACAAATGGAGAAGGTGAGATTTTATGGGATAAGACTATAAATGAAACATTTGCAATTATACAGAATAACAAACCATATTATGTGGAATTACAAACCAAGAATACGATTGACAATGACTATGATTATTTTCGGCGGTTACATGAATGCGTTCTTACACAATGTAGCAGAGAATTATCAGATGCAGGACTTTTAGAATTATTTGAATTAACAGAAGTTGAGCTTACACAAGAAGAAATGTCTGATTTTGGTGATGCGAGTTATATATTATATCGGTTGCAGTCTGAGATACAAACTCAATATATTACAAGGAAACAGAATCTTCTAAAAACAATATATACATATATTGCTAACGAGAAAACAGACAAAAATGATGTGAGCTATAGTTTATATGGAACTAATAGTTTTAACTTGGTTTGGGAAAAAGTATGTGCTGATAATTTTGGAAGTGTTCTAGATAAGAAAATAGTAGATCTTCCATTAAGTAATCAGGAATGGAATAAAGTTGACTATAAAGATAAAACATTAAGAAAAGTGATTAAATCACCAAGATGGAGAAAAACAGAGTTTCCGGATGTAGAAGATCCGAAGGTGGAAACATTAAAACCTGATTTGGTATGCATATATCCTGTTGATGAACAGAAAAAAGATTATTGCTTTGGAATATATGATGCAAAATATTATTGTATAGATTATCAAATACATGGAGATAAAGCTATCATTAGTGGACAACCGGGTGTAGGTGATGTCACAAAGCAATATTTATATCAATTAGCATTTGATGATTTTATTATGAAACAGGGATACAGATATGTGCAAAATATGTTTTTCTGTCCTGATGAAGTTGGAGATAAGCAGTATGGTTGGGTACAGATGGAAATTCTAAATCATATTGGGAATAAAAGATTGGAAAATATAGCGGTTGTAAAATTATGTGCATCAAAAATGTATCAATTGTATCTTGATAATCAGACAATTAGTGAGCATGAGATTAATCAATATATACCAGATATAGGTAGACAAGAAATATCAGAGCAAAATTTTGCTAATCGAATGATGGCATATCTTATGCGTATTACAAACGCTAGTAAAATGGCTGAGGAAAAGCTTGAGATGAAAGCAGATCAAGGTAAATTGATATATCCTAGACAGATAAAAAGAGAACTTGGAGCGAAAATTATTTATGATGCTATTTGCCCGGTTGCAAGCAAAGCTTTTTATGGATTTAATCCATACGAAAAAGAAAACTATGGCAATATGGTAGCAGAGGATATAGACAACTCTTATGGAAGATGCAATCAGATTGCAGATGCATCCATTGAAATAGAGAAAAAGATAAAAGAGTTGTCGGAAAAGGAACTTCAGGATGAAAAGATAATTATAGATATTCTCAGGAAGTGCTTTGAGGGTAAAGAAGATATAGCATCTATGGTTGAAGGGGATAATTTGGAGCTGCTGGTTGAAAAAGTTATGGAATTGATAAGGGAAGTGTATTTGTAGGAACTGATAGGTTATATGTTGGAAGGTGGTTATTAATTGTTTGAATATATGTATAAGGTGCCGCAGAATGAATATAAAACAACATATGGGGCGTTAAAAGTTAGTAATATTGTTTTTGAACCGGGAGAAATTGAGAGAGTCTTGCCAGATATAGTATTTACTGATGATAATTTAAAGCATATGTTTGCTGAAGAAAACTTAAACTTAAATAAAAGAAGGAATATATATCGAAGATTCATACCTAAAGATGAAATGTTACCAGATATTAATACATTTGTTGCTTCTAATATATTAACAAATAGGTCATTTTATTCTTTTTTGGCAGAAGGAATTCTTGGACTTGTTTTTAGAGATTTATATGATTTAGATTTAGCAAAAGGAATAATAGATATTACAGAAACATTATCAGACTCACACACAGGAGTAGATGCGTGCTTATATAATCTTAATCATAATATTATTGTTTTAGGAGAAGCTAAATTCTATGAAAATTTAAGTAGAGGAATGGATAAAATAATAAAAGACTTTGTTGAGAAGAGCATAAAAAATAAACTTGAAAGTTTGCAGGCGAATGTGGAAAACTGTGATGAGGCTATTCAGATTGTAATAAAAAATTTAAAGATGGAAGAATACGATGAATTGACGATTGATCAATTTATGAATCAGAAAATAGTGTTCGCAGGTTTTGTTTTACATTCGGAAAATGATGTTAGCCATTATAATGAACCTAATTTCTATAGTAGATATTTTGTATCTACCAGTCAATTAAAGGACAATATAAATAAATCACTCAATCATAATGATATAAATGGAGAATATGAAATTATATTGGTTCATTTGCCTATAAAAGATAAGAAAAGTCTTATTGTAAAAATGATAGAGACATCAAGAGAAAAACTTAGAAGCTTGTAGAGGTGATACAGTGTATGAACAGTTATAAGTATAATAAAAAACGTAAAAAGATGTTAGAAGAATTGGATGCAGGGAAAGAGGTACCGATTATTGAATTGGGAATGTATGATTTGACACCATATTTTAAAATAGATGATTTCGATATTAGCTTATCTGAAAAGATTATGATTAATAAGAATTATGAGAGAAAAATAGAACATGTTCCTAAAGAGTTATTTTTTTCACCACCTCAGTATAAAGCATTAGAGTGCTTATTTAGAGAAAATAGGGTTATTCTATCTGCACCAACATCTTTTGGTAAAACATTGATAGTAAAGGAATACATATATAGAAAGAAACCAAGAAAAATCGTTTATATTGTACCTACAAACGCATTAGCGTATGAATTAGAACGCAGTTTTAAAGAAAATGATAAGTTCTCAGATTATACTATTTTCGATAAATGTGCTATAGACGAACAGAAAGAAAACATTACAGATGAAAAACTTTTATTCGTTGGAACTCAAGAAAAGTATTTAGAAATAGATAAAGATATTATGGGAGAAGTAGATTTATTTGTTATTGATGAAGCATATAAATTGCAGGAGACAATTAAAAATCAAAGGGCATATAAATTGTCAGAAACATTTTTAGATAGTATGTCTATTTGCTCAAAGAAAATATTCTTACTTACACCAAAAGCAATACTTAAAGGATTTGAAAAATATCAATTTGTTACATTTAAATCTGATTTTAATGCAGTTGATAAAAATTATATTGTTTTGGATAAAAATAATTTTTATGAAATACTTTTAAACAGAGGGAAAGAAGAAAAAACAATACTGTTTTGTAATTCTCCCAAACAAATAAATGACAGTTATGAACAAATAAAAAATTTAACAAATATTAATATGGATACTGAGTTTGTAAGACTATTGGAAACAGAAATACATCCTGATTGGAGTGTTGTTAAGTTATTAAAAGCAGGAATTCTGACGCATCATGGTCAAATGCCAAAGTTTGTTCAAAATCGAATGGTTACACTTTTTAATGAATGTAATAATTATAATATTTTATGTGGCACAAACTCTATTTCAGAAGGAATAAATACTGTAACTAAAAATTTATTTATTCATCCTGAGTATAATAACTTGAATGACATATTGTTGCTGAAGAATACAATAGGAAGAGCTGGAAGACTTGGAAAATATCCAATAGGATACATTTATTCATGTACTAAGATTGAAGAGTTGGTTGAAAATGAAATCGTAATCTCATTGGCTATTGCCAATGAGGAAGAATTGTCAGAAATAGAAGATAGCAAGGATGATGAGAAAATATCACAATTTAGTATTGAAAATAATCTGGAATTAGAATTTAGTAAACATTTAATAAATGCTTATAAGTTATCATTATCCAAGTTGAAGAATATTCTAGAAGCCTTTTGTATTGACAGGAAATATCAAAATATTTCAAATTTACCATTTATTGCTAATAGTGCATTTGCTAATGAATATCCAGGTAAATTAAATATTGATAAATTATTAATTACAGGTTATTTGCAGACCTATTATAATGAAAACCATCAAAAAATATATTTAAACAACTTTAATGACAGGATTATTTATTTTAAAAGCAAATATGAAAAATCAATGAGTAATACAGATATAATAAATGCATATATGCAGTTTATATATTCCACTCTAGAATATTACATAATGCCGCTCGTTAATATAGGCTTAGAAATAAAGGAAAAATATCCAGACTGGCATTTTGGAAAAAATGTAATTGAATCATTGGAGGATTGTAAGAATAAATACTACACAAGAACATATGGAAGATTAAATATTGATGATTTGTCGGATAGACATAAACTTATTATAAGTGCGATGAAGGATTATGGAATGACTAGTATTATAAAAAACCTCAATGAAGCAATATTGCATGAGATAGAAAGTTGTCTTAATGTTAGATATTCTACAATAGATGTATTGCGTGCTATAAATTATTTAGCAAATAATTCTGATAAAAATAGGGACTTTTATTTAGAAATAAAGAAAAAATATATGGTATAAAAATTGTTGATATAGAATGGAGACGATTAAATGACAACTGAATTGATGAGAGATTTGCTCACAAATGATGAGAAAATAACAATTGAGTACAAAACCTGTCAGTATGGCATTCAGGAAGATGTGTATGAAACAGTATGCTCTTTTTCTAACAGATATGGTGGGTATATTATCATGGGTGTAGAGGATGATGGTACCCCAATAGGTATTAATCCGAATATGGTTAAGGATATGAAAAAGATTTTTGTGAATCAGCTAAATAACCCGGATAAGATGTCACCAACATTATATCTTTCAATAGAGGATATTGTATATGAAGGGATGACGCTGTTATGGGTGTATGTTCCGCCAACATCTACTGTAGAAAAGTGTGCAAACAGGATCTATGACAGAAATGAAGATGGGGACATGGATATTACGGACTCTCCGATTCAACTACAGAATATGTATAACAGAAAAAGCAACACATATGCGGAGCACAAGATATTCCCATATGTTACAATGGAAGATTTACGCATGGATTTGATGGATAAAGTAAGAAATCTTGCAAAGAGCAAAAATCCGGATCATCCTTGGTTGAAAATGTCGGATGAGGAAATATTGAAGAGTGCTGGCTTATGGGAAAAAGATTTTTCATCAGGTATCCAAGGATATAATCTTGCAGGTGTGTTATTGTTTGGCAAAGATGATGTGATAAGGTCTTGCTGTCCTGGATATATTACCGATGCATTATATAGGGTTGAGAATCTAGATAGGTATGATGATAGATTGCAGGTAACAACTAATTTGATAGAGGCATATGATCTTTTAATGGAATTTGTTGCAAAGCATACATCAGATAAATTTTGCTTAATCAACAATATTAGCACGAGTATTAGAGGTATTATTTCAAGAGAGGTTATTGGTAATATACTTGTGCACAGAGATTATTCAAGTGCATATCCAGCAAAGGTGATTATCGAAAAGGATTGGCTGAGAACAGAAAATTGGTGTATTCCTAGACGCCATGGAAATATTATGAGTGATGAGTTTACTCCGTATCCAAAGAATCCTTTAATTCAGCAATTTTTTGCTAATATTGGTAGAACAGATACTATTGGTTCGGGAGTAAGAAATCTTTACAAATATACACCAATGTATTCAGATGGCGGTAAGCCAGAGCTGATTGAAGATGATGTATTTAGAATTAATATACCATTAGACAGAATAGCTGCAGATGAAGCAACAGAACAGAAAACATTATCTGAAAGAGAACAGAAAATTTATAATATGATTTGTGAGAATCTGCATTTATCAGTTGAACAGGTAATGGCAGAATTGGATATATCAAGATCAACGGTGTTTAGAGACTATGCGAAAATTAAGAAAGTAACAGGTGCCGTTTACGATAAAAAGACTTCAACATGGACATTGTAATGAGACAGTCTCAAGTTAGTCTCAACAAAGTCTCATGAATTTTGACACTTGACGAGACTGAAGCAAAATCTAAAAACGTGATAAAATCGGGACTTTTAGCGTGTTGGAAAAACTTAGTCTCAAATCAGTCTCAACTTAGTCTCATTTTTAAAGTGAGATTATGAGACTGACTTGAGACTAAAAAAGACTAATGAATTTATATGATTTGTCGATTGGAGAAGATAAAATGAATCAATTTCTATCTATAGCATTAAAAACACATTTTGAAAGTCTGAGGGTTAGCGGCAAGGGAGAAAATTATTGGCAATGTTATCAAGCTTTTTTAAATTACTGTGATATATATGGAGATTGTGATCTTAAGGATTTATTCAATAACAAATTATTAAGGCAGGATATAGTGTGCGCATGTGCGTCATATTATAATTCTAGCGCAAAGGCACATAGAAAAGAGGCAGTTAATAGATTTTTGTCTGCAATCGATTTGTTCTATAAAAAAGATGGGTGGTATAGAATGTAGTGCACTTGAAGGTGGATGTAGGAACAATGAAATGATTGAAGATATTGAAAAATGTCTCAATACAAAATTAAAGCAAGAAATATATTGTCCGATAGATGATAAGATTGAAATTGAGATAATAAAAATTTGTAATAATCTAAAAAAGAGTGATTTTTATAAATTCGGTCAGAAGATATTATGCAACCTTCTCTTAAAATATGGATTTAAACTAAACTTATTAGTAAACTTAAAAGAGGCTGATGTAAATGACATTGATGGAATTATTACAATTAGAAATAAAGATAGTGTAATCAATCTAAGTGTGGATAAGTCAATGGTATCTGATATTAGACAATATAATATGGTACATAGATATCCTAATAGAGAATACTTCTTTTTGAATACAAAGGGAAATAAGATTACCTCTAGTTCGGCACTGGCTACGATACAAGAAAAATTAGAAGAAGTTAATAACATAAATACAACAACACTTGCACTAAAGGGCGTATCAAAACTTATTCAGAAAGGACTTACTCTGAGTGAGATAAAGTATCTTACGGGGTTTGAAACTAAGAAGATAGAGGATGTTTCTATGTGGTTGATGAATCAGGAAGATGTAGAAAGCGTTATAAATAATAAGCTTAATTTAATTGATATATAATTGAATGCAAAATCATAGACAAAGAAAATAATAAGTAATGAGAATTAGAAATTCTTTTGAGAGATTATCAGATCGGCAGGGAAATTATATAGAATGTCTCAGTAGAGTATGTGTAATTTTGGAAGTAGGATACAAGGTCTGCATCAGAGAATTCAGGGAGTTTGAAAAGCAAATAAAAGAAGATAAACGTCATTTGGGAGTTTACTGTAGTAATGCCGAACCTGAACTATGATGTTTCTCAGGATTTTGAAGAAAATGAGATAATGTCCGAATTGGAAAGAACAAGAATGCAGATTATTTCGTGATATCTCGATACAAATAATGAAATAAATAGTTCTAATGTAGTAAAATTATTGAAAGTGGAAATAAAGACGGCAAGTCGAAAAAGGATAAAAGATGAAAGTGAAATTAGAAGACATAATTGAGGCAATGGAATTTGCCAATATGGAAACAGAATATTATTATGATACCCACAATGAAAAAGTTCTGATGATTTTTGAAGGAATGGTGGATGGTGAGGTCAATCCGGAACTCTTCGAAGATATTAAAGAGGGATTTGTCGAGGATTATATACCTTTACCGGGACAATACGATATCAATGAGTATCGAATAATGGAAGAGTTTATATACGAACTTCCAGAGGAAAAGAATCAAGATGTATTGGCAAGGACAATTCAGGGAAGGGGTGCTTTTAGAAGATTTAAGGATAAATTGTATGACTTAAATCTGGAGAAACATTGGTACCAATATCGTGATGAAGCTTATGAAAAAATCGCAAGGCAATGGTGTGAAAGACATAAGATTGATATTGTTGAATAAAAGAAAGGGGCTGCTATGATACCCACAGAAGATATTATACCGATAGTGAAAAACATAATTGCTGCATCAATTAAATGTAACACCCATGGGGGATACATTGGTTGGAGCAGCTGTGATAATATTTGTATGGATATGCATGACTGCCTTGATATGTGTGCTGAGACCTTAGAAAAGCGTGGCTATATGGTTGCACTTGAGGCGGCTACATACATTTTGGTATCTGGCGTTAAGTTAGCATCTCATGCGGATAGTAGTTCGGGAATGCTTACAGATGTTATCATGTGTACATACGAACTGATAGATAAATGCACAAAAGAAATCGAAAAAAAGGACCAACAAATGCGGGATCAAGCACTTGCATTAATTATAAAAGAGGCGAAAAAGAGTGTGTTTGACGGTTGGACTGACTGGCGTTATGACCTACTGAAAAGTGGGATTTGTCTGTGTGATGAAAAGAGTGCAAAGAAACTTGAAAAGGTTTTGGATAACCTGTTGGAAATTTCGCAGGAGGATTATTTCCCAGAATACACGAAAAAAGAAGATTTGATTGTAAGATATCTTTTACATAGACATTTATATGGCAAAAAGAATATGCAGAAGGAACTATATCAGAATATTTCGATAAATGAACTCCGCATTATAGCTATTAAGGATGCTATGGAAGAGAAGAATTATGATGAAGCAGAGAAGCTTTGCTTAGAGAAAGCAAATGCTGAAAATACATGGCATTATCGTAGTGGTGATTCAGAAGATTGGAATAACATGCTATATGATATATACAAGACAGCAAACAACACGGAAAAGCAAATCGCACAAGCAAAAAAGCTGCTATTAATGGGAAATGAGAAGTTCTGGGAGGTTTTGAAACAGATTTATAAAGAGTGTGGTGCATGGAATGAGAATTACGAGAGCTTATTGGATGAATTAAAGGATAGCAAGCGAACTGTTTGCTATCGCAGTGTTCTTATTTCTGAAAATGAAAAGAAGAGATTGCTTGAAGATGTAATGGAGAATCCGTATGATTTGTTTTATTATGGGAAGTATTTGATAAAGGAATATCCAGAGCAAGTATATGAGTTGTGTTATAAGGAAATAAGTGAGAGTTGTGCTCAGGCAAAGGATAGACGAGAATATAAGAAGATAACGAAGAATATTGCACAGCTTATAAAATGGAAGGGTAATGATACTGCTAAGTCTTTAATTGAGGAATTGAAGCAGAGGTATCCAAGAAAACCAGCATTGTTGGATGAATTGGAGAAGGTGGAGAAGAAATTATAATTCAAATAAAATACTGGAATTTTAGCGTAGTCTCACCAGTCTCAAATCATTATGAGACTGGTGAGACGTAGATGAGACTAACTCCAATAAAATGCTCCTTCAATTTGGGAAATCAATTAATTTCATTCATAGCATCCACATATTCCTGTAATCCATTAGGTTTGCAAGCCAATTCAACATACATCAGAGGATTTTCATGTGCCAGCCGGTATAGATACGCAATATCATCAGGTGTATTGAGCAAGACGGCTGAATTACATTTTTCGCAACTGATAGTAAGAGGTGTGCCGGTATATGTATTATTGATGGTATTAACAATAACGGAATCTGTATTAGGTTCATACATACCAAACAGGTAACAATGGTTATTTTGTTTCATGGTGTTCTCCTTCCCACAGATACTTAGCACCATCAAGCAGATCAATGATGGCTGTAAGCATATTGTTATAGTCGGTCTGTAGTTCTTTGATTTCATCGCTTGTAGGAAGATTGTTTAAAGTTTGATGTTCACAGCATTCAGTAAATGCTTTCTGCATTTCAAGTGATTGCAGATATAGTGCATTAACAGTCTGTACAAGAGGATATATGGTTTCTTTCTTGCCAACAACGCAGATGCGGTTATAGATGCAGGAACGGACAAAGTAATCTTTCTTCATCATACCGCTGGCAAGGATGCGGGCTTCAATTTGTCTGCGCTCAGCATCGCTGATTCTAAAACTTATTGTTGGATGTTTGTGTTGATAGCTCATAGAAAAACTCCTTTCATAGTGGGTGTGGCAGCAGGCACAGTTAAGCACTCGCAAGCCACATTTGATTATTCGTTTTTAGTAGTAAAGGTAGAGTATATCTGCCATGGACTTCGTAGATGTAATATTGAATAATTGCAACTAATTTGCTACTAAAGTTTTTCTCATCTTACTGTCACTTTTATTTTTATTCCCTATTAGCCAAAAACCTTTGATGATAGTAGGATAGAAGTAAAGGGTGTTCCATCAAATTGTAATGTTTGATGGAACACCTTTTTTAGTATAATAAATTTTATATTATATCATATAATGTCGAAAACAAACAGGATATTCAATGAAATTACAAAAAATAACAAAAAAGTTTAAAAAATATTGAAAAATTTATTGGAATTGATATTATAATAAGTGCGTAATGTTAAATAGATAAATTAGATAGGTGCTTCGGTTTACGCCGAGAACTCTGCAAAGGGTTTTAATATCGTGTTGTAAACGAAGTTTATGAACAGCATTTAATCGTTGCATGAGTGTGGCGTGAAGATGGTAATCACTTTTTTATATAAGCAGTTTTTCTTCGAGTTGAGCATTTCGCTTTTAAAAATCTTTCACTTGTTTAGCGGTTAAAATTTCACCATCATCAGTTTTTACGGTTGAGTATTGTTTGATACAGTGGTTTAATGACATTGGATCAATGCCGTATTCTTGGCAGAGTGCTTCTTGTGTTTTGCCGTCAACTTGGGAGAACTTGACGAGAGTTCTTTTGAAATTTTCGTCATATCGAATACCTTTGTTACCTGTGGATATATGTAGATACTTCCTTTTTGTGTCTACTTTATTGTAATGTATATTTACTAAGTGTGTCTACTTAATTAGTATAGCTTCATTGAACAATATAAGAAAGATGCAGGAGAAGTAGTTAAGGGGATGTTTTAGGTAGAGGCAGTGGAAGGGATTTATAAATAAGTAAATAAGTTTTTTATATACGAAATAGAAGGAGGACGATAAAATGGATAAACTTAAATTGGAACTTGAAAATTGTTATGGCATTCAGAAATTGAGTGCCACTATAGATTATTCAAGTAATAATGTGGCTGTTATATATGCACCAAATGGTACTATGAAATCTTCATTAGCTAAAACATTTGAAGCTATTCGGGATAATAAGCCTGTTGAGGAGAAGGTGTTTGGTCTTACAAGTAAGTGCAATATTGCTGATGAGAAGGGGATGCAGCTACTTGGGGATAGCATAATTGTAATAAATCCATTTGACGAAAATGCATTTGAAAATCAGGGGCTGTTAATGGCGAATGATGAATTGCGTAAGAAGTATTTGTTAATTCATAAATCGATTGAGGATAAGAAGAATAGTTTGTATGAGCAGATAAAGGAAAAATTGAAGTATTCGTCAAGAAGTGGTTTTGATGTTAGAACTATGATGTTAAAAGATTGGAACTGTTTACCAAAGGCAGAGTATGAATGCTTGGAAACAATACTTGGTCTTTTGCATGATCCAGCAATGCAATGTGCGTTAAAAGATAATGAGCTTGACTATAATGCATTATTTAATGATAAAGTCTATGCATTGATTACTTCAGGAGAAACATCAGAGTTGATTGGTGAGTACGAAAAGAAATACAATGAACTGGTTGATAAATCTTTGTATATGCAAAGAGGGATAATTGACCATAATAATTATGGGAATATTAGTAAAACATTGGAAAGTAACGGTTTTTTTAGTGCTAATAATGAAGTGAAACTAAATGCTAAAGATGGAAGTACCAGTATTGTTGTCAAGACTCAAAAAGAATTAGATAATCTTGTAAAAAAAGAAAAAGAACAGGTGCTTAACACAAAGGAGATTAAAGATTTATTTGAAAAGATTAACAAAGCAATCAGTAAGAATAAGGACACCCAAGCATTTAATGTTTTTTTACAAAATCACCAAGATATTATTGGTGAATATAAAAATATAGATAACTTCAAAAGAAAAATATGGGTTAAAGCGTTTTCTGTATATGAGGCTGCACTTTGCAAATTATTAGAAGATTACAAGAAAGCACAGGATGATTTGGAAAAGTTGCGAAGTGCGGCAAAAGGTGAAACTACTGATTGGAAAAGAGCCTTAGATTTGTTTGAAGAACGTTTTTATGTTCCGTTTAATATAGAACCGTCAAATCAAGAGGATGTTATTTTGAATAAGGAATTACCTAGTTTCAAATATATTTTTTCGGATAATCGTGGAAATAAGGAAATTACAAAAGATAATTTGCTTAACATTCTTAGTATGGGAGAAAAGAGAGCATATTATATTTTGAATATGATTTTTCAAATTTTAGTATCTAAAAAGGATGGAAAAGAGAGATTTATTATATTAGATGATATTTCAGAGTCTTTTGATTATAAAAATAAATATGCAATAATAGAGTATATTAGTGACATAGCGGAATATACCGATAAGAATGGAAATAAACTGTTTAAAGTTTTGTTACTAACGCACAATTTTGACTTTTATAGAACTGTAGCATCAAGAGTAACGAAACGTGGAAATTCTTATATTGCTTTTTCAAGTGACGGTGAGATTAAGCTTGAAAAAGGTCAGTACACAAAAAATATTTTTTCAAATTATAAAGAACGTTTGGCAAAAAGGTATAGTGATAATATTATGGTTGCATCTATCCCGTTTGTACGTAATTTAATTGAATATACGGAAGATGGTAATAATACTGATTATTTAGTACTTACGAGTGTTTTGCATTATAAGACTGATACACAAACAATAACATTAAAACAAATTCAGGATATATTTAATCAATACTGGTGTAAAAATGAAAATGTTACATTTGCTGTAGGTCGTGAAAATGAATTAATTTATAATGTTATTATAGCAGAGGCAGATAAAATAGTTGATGTTGAAAAACTTGAGATAGAAAATAAGCTTATTCTTTCAATGGCAATTAGATTAAAAGCCGAGTTGTATATGAAAGATAAAATTTTGGCTAATATTGCGAATGGGAATGATATTATGAGAGATATTTATTCTAAGAAGAATCAAAGTGCATGGTTAACCAAAGTATATAAGCAATATATTAATGATAACGCAATGAATACATTAGAATTGGTTGCTATGATTACACCAGAAAATATTCATCTAAATTCATTTATGTTTGAACCAATTTTAGATATGTCATTAAAGCAATTATATGATTTGTATCAAAATGTCAAGGTATTAAAAGTTGAACTATAAAATTGCGAGATGGTTGGTTTACTAATAGAATAATGTATAATAACAGAGTAGCAATACTTTGCAACAAAAAAATCAGTAAGCTAAAATTGTTGTGGTTAATCTTTTTTTGTAGCACTATGACCTAATTTCTACCACAGGGTTTATGTAATCCCATAGCGTGCCGCATAAGGCGTTTTGTAATTATTATAAGAAATGCGTATGTACATGATTATATTGTACATACGTAAATTCTTCGATTGCTGTGTAGAGTTTTTTCTCTGTGCGGTAATAATGCTGGTAAATAAGAGCATTTTTAATGTATTAAAATATCTTTCCGTAGGGGCATTATCATATGGATGCCTGGCCTTACTCATACTCTGGGTGATGCTGAGATTTTCACAGAATTCTGTGAACTCTTTTGATGTATACTGGCTCCCTTGGTCTGAATACACTAGAAGCTTACTTAAGTCAATTCCTAGTTGAGAATGAATTGCTTTTTCCAGCATTTTTTGGCTAAATCAATAGTTATGTTTTTATCTGTTATACTTTGCAATAACGCTTCGAACATGTAGGACTATAATCGTGCAATTATAACGCTTACAGCCATCTGTTAGGAAAAGATAAGTAAAATTTGTACCCCACTTTTGGTTGATTTTATCTGCTTTAAAATTCTGATTCAGTTTGTTTTTGTATACTTTATGAGTGACGTCATGTTCATACGCCGGTTTCTTTTCCCTTGAGATTGAGAACAACTGCATTTCAGTATTCGTATATTTGTGAACCGTTAAGTGGCTGATATCGTATTCTTTACGAACAAGATACGCATGTACGGTTCTGTAGCCATCAACTCCGCCATGGGAGTGATAGATTTCTAGAATAGAGTTTTTAATTTCATCTTTCTGTTGATGGTAATCAGCTTTTCTATTTTTAAGAGGATTTCATAAGATTTATTATAAAAGAACAGGATTCGAAGCAGATAAGTTTATCATTATCCCAGTTGATGATATTACGATATATTGTAGAAAATAGAAAAATTAAACTTGGTGATGTGCAGAAAGCGGCTTGGATATCGACTGAGGATGCAAGAAAATGTTGTACAGAATTACTGAAGTTTGGTTTAATAGAGATTACTGGGAAGGGATATATGCTGTCGGCACGGGTATATGGGGCGGTGAAGTCAGATATTGAGTATACCAGAGATAAAACAGTACAGTATATTAAAGCAAAAGACATGATTACAGAATACATCAAACTTCAAGGATATATCAATCGTAGCACAGTACAGGAGTTATGTGGATTTACGAATCAGCAGGCAAGACGTACAATTGAAAAAATCAAAGAAGAAAACATTATTGAAATGAGTAATGGTGGAAGATATGCAAAATATATTTTAAAAGAGATTTAATTTGTTATTTAACTTGGCAATGCTGAGTTGGAGATTGAGTTAAAATGGGTATACAGACAAAAAACAGTAAATGCGTAGGTTCATCAAGGTAGTTTAACTCGGAATAATGAATTAGATGCCGAGTTAAAAGCCGAGTTAGATGTATAATTAAAATAATTCGACGATTTTTCTGACGATTAAGAGGCATCGAAAAAAGTATAGGAAAGTCAGTTTACCAGTCTCAAGCCAGTGGCAACTATCGTGAGATAGCTTGAGACTACAGATTTTGATTGTGCACTGTTAAATTGGATGAAAAAATGTAATACCAAGGTGCAATAAATAATTATTAGAATGTGAGGCTGTTAAGATGAAATTTAAATTTAGAACAATAATATATATATTAAGTTCTATCATTTCTTTAACGCTGCTGTCAGCAGTTGGTTATTTTTTGAAAGTAGGTAATATTTTAGCTGATTTAGGTGATATTAATTATTTTGATTTGTTAACAAGTCAAATTGCAAATACATTGATAGTGCTTTCACTTACTTCTGTTTTATCATTAAATTTTGGACAAGTTTATTGGGTTGATATAAAAGAAACGAAATTAATAATTCCGTTTTGGGGGTGTTTTATTGGAATAACATTGTATTTATTAACAGGTTTAGTATATTCAATTGTTTGCTATTCATTTAAGATAAATATAGGCGTGATTGTTTCAGCATTGTTTTCAACTATTTTGCTAGTGATATTAACATTTAAAATGATTAGTATTTATTTCGGTAAAGAAGAATTAAAAAAACAACTGAAGTTTGAATACAAAAAACTATTGATTCTTAATCAAGCATCGTATATTGATGATTATATTAGAAAAATGGAAACTTTTGAAAAAAGTGTGAAAGAAGACTTTTCTTACAAAGGTAAATTGATTAGACAATTGCATAAAGAAATTGTTAAAACTAAGAGTAAGTTAGAGAATAGTGAAATGGTTGATGAAATACATAAAAATCATATAGATAAACATATTGAGGGAATTGAAAAATTAAAGAATATAGATATAAAGCTTATAGAATATACCAAAAATGCTATAGATAATAATGACAGTGAGGTAGTATATGATAATGTAGATTTATTAATCGAGAGTGAGAATTACGATACTTTTTTCAATGTGTTAGAAGAATTATTTGACTGGGATGAAAAATATACTTGTAAAAAATTAAAAGAAATTAGTAAAAAAAATACAGCTTGGATGGTTAAAGATCGTCTATTATTTTTTAAAAAATATGCATTACAGAATCTTATAACTGAAAGTGGGAAATTAGATGCTATTCAGAATTTATTATTGGTTTACGATCCAAATAATGATGGTATGCAAAAGATATCCCAAAAGGTAAGAATAGTAACTGATGATATAGATGAATTGAAAAAAGAAATGTTGAAATTAGATAATGAACTTAACTCAGATGAGGATTACAGGAAAACTAGAGCACTGCAGGAGGAGGCAAGAAATGAAATTAAAATAAAAAGAGAAGAACTGAAAAACAAATTAGGAGATATTTTGTCTTCAGCTCAAACTAAAGAGATTAGATCCTTTTACATTCCTATTAAGGAGGCATGTATAGCATATGATGAGGGAAGATATGAAATAGTAAATAAATATATTACGGTTATTATAACAAATTTCGAACAAGATATAAAAACAATTTATTCGTTGTCTGGAATTTGTGAGATATCAACGTTATTTGATTTTAATTTTTCATATGTTACAGATGAAGAAAGATTTTTGATAAATCAATTAATTGAGAAAGACAAAGACAGAATGGTGTTATCAGAAAAAGATAAGACCCAAATAGCAAAGTTAGATAATGTAACTATCAGTAATAATCCTAAATCATATATGGATGCGGATTTTTTTGATGTTATAAAAAGTGTATTGAAAACAGATAACGCATAGTATATGGAAATTGTAGCTGATTTTGATTGGAATTGAAAAAAACTCAAAGGTTGATTATAAGAAAAATAGAGCAATATAAGCCAGATTTTTATAATTATATTTCAAATGAATTTTGCAAATAGAATGTGAATCTATAGAAAGATAGGATTATTACAACAATAATTGATTTTAGGAGAGTAAAAATATCAATTTTAGAAACGGATGAATGTTATAAGTTTTGCGAGACTTTATGAGAAACTTCAGATTGGCTTGGGATACACAACTAATGCATATGTTTATGGAAATTTTAGCATTAATATGAAAGATATGCCAAAAAGTACTGCAGAAAAGCATACCAGAATTCATGAGTTTGTATGAGCGCGAAGCAATTAAAACGCTTGCGGACAATATGGATGAAATAGAATTGACTACTCTACCTTCAGTATTTTTGGTATAATCAAGATATCAAAATACTGGAGGTGTTTTATGTCTGGTGAACAAGTTGAAAAGCAAAGACGTGGTCCGAGGAGTAATCAGAAACTTAAGATACTGTATTTAGCAAAGATTTTATTAGATAATACGGATGCTAATCATGATATTACTTTGCAGGAAATTATCGACAAATTAGCTGCAAACAATGTGACAGCAGAACGAAAGAGCTTGTATGATGATATTGCCTAATTAGATGATTTTGGAATTAAGATAAAGAAGACACAATATGGAAAAACCTATCATTATCAGGTGATTAACCGTGAGTTTGAACTGGCAGAGTTGAAACTTTTGGTGGATTCTGTTGCGTCAGCGAAGTTTATTACAGAAGAAAAATCCAACGAACTTATTAAGAAGATAGAACACTTGGCAAGTAAGCAGGAAGCTTCCATGCTACAGCGTCAGGTCTATGTATCGGGTCGTGTAAAGACAATGAATAAAGATATCATGGAAAACGTAGATGCCATTCATAATGCGATTTCCCAGAATCTTAAAATTTCCTTTCAGTATTTTCAATGGAATAGTAAGAAGGAGCCGGAACTGCGCAAGAATGGAGAAAGGTATATTATTAGTCCATGGGGATTGTCATGGGACGATGAGAATTATTACCTGGTAGGTTACGATTCCGGAGCGGATAGAATCAAGCATTACCGCGTGGATAAGATGCTCAAAATCAAAGTGGAATCCACAAGACGTGAGGGCAGAAATAAATTCAAGGAAGTGGATATGGCTGCTTATGCAAAGAAGATGTTCAACATGTTTGATGGAGAAGAGCAGAATGTAGAAATCTTGTGCGTAAATGAATTAGCGGGAGTTATGATTGACCGCTTTGGTAAAGATGTACGAATGCTCAAAGTAGATGACGAACATTTCAGAGTAGTTGTAAAAGTTGCAGCAAGCAGTCATTTCATTCATTGGATTATGGCATTGGGAGATGGTGCAAAGATTATAGGTCCGGAGAGCCTGGTGGAAGAAGTAAAAAAAGAAATACGGAGATTATCCCAACAATATGAGAAATAACAGAACAAAGATTCGATGTACGAGTCAGAATTTATGGACTCGTACTTTGGCATAATAGAGTCATCCTAAGAGGCAACAGAACTTCTTAAGATGGCTCTATTTTTTGAATTTGAAATAATCGATGTAGGATTTTAATCTGGATGATTATAACAGTGGCTAAGTAGTAGTGATAAGGAGGGTGATTTATATGGAAAAGAATTCAGCAGGTGAAAAATTTGTATTAGTGCTTGTGGTGATAGGTGTATTTTATTTTATCGGATGGATTTCAGGAGCATTTGAATCAGAACCTAAATGTATCAAGGGTGGATGTGATAGAAAGCAGGAATCAGGGAGCAGTTATTGCTACCTCCATAAGCCGTATGAGAGGAAATCTTCCACATATAGCGGAACATTTTCTGAAAGTGAGACATCAACGGTTAGTTCACCAAGTAGCAGTTCGTCAGAAACTTTTAGTAGTACGACGAATAGTTATAGTGACACTGCAAAGGAAAATGATTATGGAACAAGCAATTCCAAGAAAAACAACACATATGATTCTTATGATGATGGATATGATGATATCTATATGGATGGGGACTATGATTATGATAGATACGATAACGACAGTGATTATGCAGAGGGCGTAGATGATACAATGGATGAATTTGGGGAGGAGTGGTAGAAAAAAGGGATAAAGAGGATTACGGTGCTATTTATTATGTCATGAATTGTTTGATTGAAAAAGGAGGAAGTAATTATGGACGAGATGTATTTTACAATAACAGGATGCAATTATTATTTTGGTAATAGATTTATGGAAAAAGGAATGAAGGTGAAATTGGTAAAGGAGCCAGACAATGAGTATGACAAAGAGGCAATACAGGTTAAGATAAAGGGTCTTGGCAAAGTTGGATATGTGGCAAATAGTCCATATACGGTAAAGGGAGAGTCAATGAGTGCCGGCAGGCTATATGATAGGCTTGGAAACAAAGCCAAGGGAAAGATTGAGTTTGTAATTGGTGGTGGAGCGATTTGCAAGATTGTTGATAATGGTATAGAATAGGTAAGCGTATTGCGGTAGAAGCAACAGTTATAGGACAACCATTATGAGAAGTATGGATTTGTGAAAATACAAGATGAAATGGAGAGAGTATAGTGCGTAGAAAAGTGACAGATTTACAACCATGGGAATGTTTGATGAAAAGAATTGCATGGAGACAATTAGGGGATATTCATGACAAGAAGATACTTGATTTTGGTAGTGGTATTGGAGTAACAGCAAATTATCTGGCAGAAAATAACGATGTAACAGCTATTGAACCGGATGAAGAAAGTGTAAAGGAAAGATGGTCAGATAATCAGTATAGGCAAATTGTCGGAAGTACAGATGAATTGCGCAAATTTGCGGATGAGACATTTGACATGATTATTTGCCACAATGTTTTAGAGTATGCAAAGGATAGAGAAGATATTGTTAAGGAGTTTGCACGAATCCTGAAGCTAAATGGAAAGATTTCTATTATGAAACATAATCGAGCAGGAAGAGTTATGCAGATGGTTGTACTTCTAAATGATTTTGAACATGCGAATAGCTTACTTAATGGTAATGATGGAATGACTTCTAAGTATGGAGCGATTCATTACTATGAGGATTCTGATATCGAAAAATGGTGCCCGGAACTTACAATTACAAAGACACTTGGTATGAGAACATTCTGGGATATGCAGCAGAATCAAGAGATTCACAAGGATGTGGATTGGCAGGATAAAATGGTGGAGATTGAGATGCGTGTGTCTGATATGGATGGATATAAGGATATTGCATTTTTTCATCATCTGATGGTTGAAAAGATTTCATTGACATGAGAAATTATAGGTGGTATGCTAATTGACAAAATTATAAGGAGAACATGCAAATGAATCAGAACTTACATTTAAGACGTTATATGTACATGTATTATAGACGTACTCAGCTATAAACTTGGCAAGGTTAGTGCATTAGTTTATGGTTGATAGGTCTTTTGGTCTAGTGCATATAACCAGAATGTAAGTGATGTGTTTAATATATATTGCATCTTAATTTGGAATTATCGCACTAGACACTGAATGTTTGGTGCGATTTTTTTTCAATAGGAAATTTGATGACAAGATGACATTGGTTGATTATGTAAAAACTGCATTAGAGCAATAAGGAGGTTGATTAAAATGATAACAGATGTATTTGAAAAATCAGAGGTTTTATTTGGACCAAAAGATTTTTATGGTGAGCAAAAGCATTTATGTGATAAGTGCATTATTGTGTTTTCCGAGAAGATATTTGCATATATGATTGAAACATATGTGCATGAGGAAGCAGGATTTATAAGATGTTGCAATGGAATTACCACGGTATATGTTTTTGAAATAGATGGAATGAAAATTGCAGGATATTTAAGCCATATTGGTTCGGCATTGGCTGGAAATGACGTGATTGATGTAAATTGGCTTACAGGTGCAAGTAAATTTATTATGTTTGGTTCAGCAGGTTCTTTGGATAGCAATGCGACAAATGGAAAGTTTGTTATTCCAACAGAAAGTTATCGAGACGAAGGCTTGAGCTATCATTACGCTGCACCGGCAGATTATATAAAAATCAAGAATTCAGAAATTGTGAAAACAATATTGAATGAATTAAACCTTCCAAGTGTGGAGGGGAAGGTTTGGACAACGGATGCAATATATCGAGAAACAAAAGCCAAGATGGAAGCAAGAAAGGCAGAAGGCTGTATTGCTGTCGAAATGGAACTAGCAGGAGTACAGGCGGTATGTGATTTTTATGGCTGGGATTTATATGATTTTCTTGTTACGGGTGATATACTTGACCAAGCAGTTTATGATGTTTCAGGGCTTGCAAATGCAAACCATAACATGGATAAATTATATATTGCAATTGAAATAGCAAAGAGAATTTAAAAAATCAGGTAACATATAATAAAGTGAGATATAGGAGACATTATGACAAAAGTATATTTTGTGCGTCATGCACAGCCGGAGTATGCATGGGAAGAAGATAGAACACGACCTTTGACACAAGAAGGGAAAAAAGATTCAGCAATTGTATTAGATTTTTTGAAAGATAAGAAAATAGATGTGTTTTATTGTAGTCCTTACAAGCGGAGTATAGATACTATCGCAGATACTGCCACATTTTTTGGAAAAGAGATAATTACAGATGAGCGTTTGAGAGAGCGGGAAAAGGGAACGGAGGGGAATAACCATGGGATGTTTCGAAAACGCTGGACTGACCATAAGTATCATGAAGAGGGTGGAGAATCTATTGCCATGGTTCAGAGTCGCAACATGGAAGCTTTGAATGAGATTTTATCAAATAATCTTGATAAGAAAATCGTTATAGGAACTCATGGTACTGCTCTTAGTACAATACTGAATTATTATGATAACAATTTTGGATGTGAGGATTTTTTGAGAATTATAGACTGGATGCCATATGTTATTGAGCTGGATTTTGAGGGAAGTAAATTGGTCGATAAGCATGAGCATTGCCATGTGGAGAAGGAGTTTAAAGGCAATTAGCGTGCAGATAAGAAGTTGAGAAATGGGGGGGATGCAGAAAGGAGTATATTATGCAATAAGGAATAACTACTACAAATTTTTCATTTTAAAAATAAAAAATTTGTAAAGTTTATAGTATTTCAAACAATCTTATATTTCTGGGAATTTAGTGATATTGAGAATGGGATTATATTATAGTAAAATGGATGAATATTAAATGAGTCTATCAATTGGATAAGGCTATGTATAATATCTATTAAGGTAGAATTTTTTATATTTCAAGATAGGTTTCATTATTTTCTAGGGACAAAGAAAAGTATAAAAAGATAAATAAAATAATGAGAAAATGGAGACTTTATAGAGAAAAAATTCTATAAGGTCTTTTTTTGAGCAAAAGAGGAAAATCATTAAAAAAAGAAAAAACATAGGAGTGAAAGATTTATTTCTAAAATAGAAAAATACAATAAATTTTGTATTATAGCACACAATAATAAAAACGAACATGATATTTGATGAAAATTGCGAAAACTCGAAAAAAAGTTTAAAAAGTATTGAAAACTTTATAGGAATTGATAGTATATTAGTTATATAAAAGAAAAGATATAAGATGCTATATTGTAATTATTATATGGCACGGTAATCAAGAGAATGATGAGGATTTTGCTATTATTGAAAAATTTTAGGAGGAAAAATGAAATTATATTCTTTAACGATCGAGGGATTTCGAAAACATTTAAATACGAAGATTATTTTTTCTGATTCAACATTTTTAATTGGAGAAAATAATGTGGGAAAAAGTAGTGTATTGTATGCATTAGATTATTTGTTAGGAGCAAGTACAAGTATTTCAATGGATGAATTTTATGCAATAGAGGATAATGGGGAGAGAAAAATAGCTGCCGATAATATTATATTTACAGCAGAATTTCGTAATATTCCAAGGGAAGCTAGTACATGGCGTGGATTTAAAGGTAGATTATTAAATTATGAATCAGAGAAAAGAGATCCTTTGGATACAGGTATTAAGTTTATTTATCGGAAAACATATCCTAGAGGTGGAAAAGTAAAAATAGAAACCTTGGAAAATCCCAAAATATTAAAAGAAGAGTTTAGAGAATGTATTTGTATTCAAGATTATATAGATGCTGGACTACCAGAAGAGGAATTATCAGAAAATATAAAGAAAATAAGGTATGATAAGAAATTAACTTCAAAAGAGAAAAGTCTTTTTGATAATATAGAGTATTTGTATGATATTGATGAGAGCCAGGAAAGTTGGGTTGAAAATCCAGGGGGAATACCACAAAATGTATTGAGTAGATTACCCAAATATTTGTTAATTCCAGCACAAGACAGTGAGGGAGAAATATCTGGAACATCAGGTACTTTGCAGAAAACATTAAACGAATTATTTAACGAAGTCCGAGAAAAATCAGAAAATTATAAGCTGGCACAGGAATATCTAAATAAATTAGCTAAAGAGTTAGACCCATCTGATAAAAGTACTGAAATATCAAAAATGATAGGTGAATTGAATAGCATTATTTCAGACGTGTTTCCGCATACAGGCATTAGTGCAGCTGCAAATTTAAGTGATGCGGATAAGGTCATAAAGCCGGCATTTGATATTCAGATGAATAGTAATGTTGCAACACCTTCAAATTTGCAAGGAACGGGATTGATACGTTCTACAGTTTTTGCATTGTTAAGATATAAAGCATTACGTGACAACCAAAAGGATGCTTCAAAGGACAGGCAATTAATTATTGGTTTCGAAGAACCTGAAATTTATTTACATCCAAATGCTATAAGTAAAATGCGTGATACTATTTATGCCTTAGCGGAAACAGGAAACAATCAGATTATATGTACAACGCATTCTCCTTATATGATAGATGTAAGTAAAAAGCCGAAACAGACATTAAATAGCTTATTTTTAAAGAATTGTAAGATAGATAGTTGTGACGCTTTAACGGTAGGAAGCATACCGTTTAATATTACAAAGGAATTTCTCAAATTGCAAGAAAATGAAAAGGACTATATTAAAATGCTACTGAGAGTGGAGGATGCCATAGCAAAGTGCTTTTTCGTAAAAAGAGTACTTATTGTTGAGGGTGATACAGAACAGGTAGTTTTGTCAGAAACAATTAGTAAAATGCCATCTAAAATGCAAAGTGAAATTTTAGCAGAATGGTATATTTTAAGAGCAAGGGGAAAAGCGGCAATAATTCCATTGATTAAATATTTAAGAGCAATGCATATAGATATTTATGTAATGCATGATAAGGATGAAAATACTTCAGGTGCTGTTGTTTTTAATAATTCAATACGACAAGCATTAAGTGATGATACACATTTGTTTGTATTGGAAAATTGTATAGAGGATGTACTGGGATATTCAGTTCCGACATCTGATAAACCCTATAAAGCGTATTGTTACATAAAGGATAATTGGAAACAATGGAAAGATATAAATGATAAATGGAAAGAAATAGTAGAAGCTATATTTAATGTATCTATTAAGTCTTAGTGATACTAGAAAAATTATAGTGGAGAACGGTCGTATGAAATAAATATATGGCAATACTAGTTGGAGTAAGAAGTATAAATAAAAGTAGTTGAGGTTGTAGAAAGAGGTTAGAAAAGAGGAGTTTTTTCAATAGAAATTTGATTGTATACTGAGTGAAAGATGGAATTTGATGAAAAGGAGAATATATGAGAAAAACAAGAAGTGATTGTACAGTAGGAAATTTTGAAAAAAAGCATGGATTACCACCGGGAACGATTAGAAATAGAGATGGGCGTGATA
The DNA here is from genome assembly GCA_012519695.1 of Clostridiales bacterium. Lineage (GTDB taxonomy): Bacteria > Bacillota > Clostridia > Lachnospirales > Lachnospiraceae > Petralouisia. Next base: position 34,735 of record JAAYPT010000018.1, read on the forward strand.
CTCGGAGTGATAAGAAAATAGGAACCATAAGAAAGGAGAACAGAAAAGACAAAAATTAGAAACAGATAATAGTAAATCAGTGATATATAAGTAAAATATTAGTAGTTCTCTTGGGAAAATGTATAGTATTAAACGGGGGAGATTTTATTAAAAAAATGAGGGTAACTGATTAGCGTTAAGTATATAGTGAGAAATATGTAGATAACAGATATAGAGGGTGATTGAGCAATTTAGGCTTAATAATAATCTTTGTATGGTTTAGCCGAATGCTTTATTCATAAAAATTATAATAATAGATATAGGTTTATTTTAAACGTTGTATTATAGTAAACATTTCTATAGGAGAAAAGAATGACGGAGTTGAAAGGAATACGTTATCATAAAGAAACTAAATATTGTTTACTTTGCGTTGAAGAATTTACAGATGATATTAAAGATGCATTGCGAAGTCAATTTGCAGCTATCTGTCATGGTGAAGATTATGTAAGTAGTGGAAGGTATATGTATAGTTACCATAATACTGTAAGGGAATTTTTGAAAAGATATGAAGGTAAGAGTTCTAAAACTAAGGTTGGTATGATTGGAGAATTGTTAATTCATCTCTTATTGGGGTACTATTTTGAGGAGTACAAAGTAGTGACTCCCTTTTTTAATATGGAAGAGAGAAGTATCAAAAAGGGATATGATGTGGTTTTGGCGGAGGTGGATAACGCTAATATTTGGTTAACAGAGGTTAAGTCAGGTACATTGCATAAAAATCGAAATGCAAATCAGACAATGCAAGATTTATTAAATACGGCAAAGAATGATTTGAAAACGAGATTGAATGAAGAAAATGAAACTCTTTGGCATGAGGCAATAAATGGGGCAAAAATTGCATTTGATACGAAGAATACAATGAAAGATGCGGTTATGGACATCTTGATGTCTTGGGGGGATGATGCATATAAGGGAAATAATATTAGTAAAGACAAAAATGTAATTCTTTCAGGTGTAGTATTTTCTGATATTGCAGATACAGTTATTAAAGATATACCCAAGAACAAGCAAAACAACGTTGAAAAAGAGGAGTTGTTTAAGGCTGTGTATGTAATTGCATTGCAAAAAGGAACATATGATAAAGTTTATCAGTTTTTAAAAAAAGAGGCTATGGATGAAAAAAAATGATTTGACATTAAGAAAATTGAATAATACTGGATTTCCGTTGGTTTATGAAAGTTTTTTATTGGAGAAAAATATGAATAGAGGCAGGTATGGGCAGATGCTTGCACTTGCTACATTATTTATCAATAGTCAGGATGAGAGTATAAAAAGACTGGGATATCGTATAGTTGTAATTTATTGTAATAGAACAAAGGATTACAAACCATTATATGATATTGCAGTAAATAGTGGATTAATTCCGGTTGCACACTTTATAGAAGAAAAAATTATGAATGAGCAAGCTGGAAATGTTTTTACAGAAATCAATGCTGCATTCAGTGAGCATTTTGTTATAAAAAATATATATTGTAGTTTACAGCAAAAAAAGCTTATTGATTTTTATGATAAAAATATTGATAGTTCATTATCGATAGTTGCACCAACTTCTTATGGAAAAACAGATTTAATAGTGTCTACTGTTAGAGAAACCTTGGATAGAAATGTTTGTGTTATTACACCGACAAAGTCCTTATTAGCTCAGACTAAGATGAGAATTTTAAAAGATGGAGTAAGTCGATATGAAAAAATAATTACGCATCCTGAAATGTATGGGGGTAATGAAAAACGTATTATTGCTATTATGACTCAAGAAAGACTTTTGCGATTATTAAGGCAGGTAAGTAATTTAAAGTTCGATTATGTAATTATTGATGAGGCGCATGGTTTATTGCGTGACGATGGTAGAAATACGTTGTTGGCAAGTGTAATACTTGTATTAGAAAAACGAAATCCTAATACGGTATTTAAGTTTTTAACCCCATTTTTGTGTGATGCAGAAAGTATAAAAGTGCGTTATGCCGGTTATACATTGAAAACGTATAAAGTTGATGAATATATAAAAACAGAAAAATTTTACATAGCTGAATTGAGAGATAGTTATAATAAACGATTGACATTATATGATCAGTTTATGAACAATTTTTATAATATTAAGTATCTAGAAGGAGTGAATTCAGAATGGGAATTTATAAAAAAATATGCAGATAGAAAAAATATAATTTATCTTAATAAACCTAAAGACATAGAAGATTTCATTGATATTATTAATAAGGAATTTGTAGGCGATAATGGAAAAAGAATTAAGGAAGCATGTAAAAATATGGCAGAATATGTACATCCAAAATATCGAATGATACAAGCTATACAGCGAGGTGCTATTTATCATCATGGGGCAGTTCCAGAACCAATAAGAATGTATGTGGAAAAATTATATGCAGAAGTTGAAACTATAAATTACGTTGTTACAAGTTCGACTTTACTAGAAGGAGTAAATCTTCCAGCGGATAAAATGTTTATATTGGATAATAAGAAGGGAAGGGGGGAAATTAAATTCATCTGATTTTAAGAATTTAATCGGGCGAGTATGCAGATTTAGTCAGATTTTTGATACGAAGACAGGAAATTTAAGTAAGCTGGAACCAGCTATTTATTTGGTTGCAGGAAAGTATTTTTCTTCTAATGCAAATGTTGAAAATTTCATTTCAGAATCCATGTATATAGAGAAAAAAGTACAGGATAAAGTTGAAAATGTATTATTGGAGAAGACAAGTATTACGGATAAAAATAAATTGCAATATGATTCTGCAAAGGAGTTTGTAGAAAATTATGAAGAAGGAATTATTGATAACTACCATCTGCGAAAAGTAAAAACAGAAGTTGGAAAAGCTTGTTTTTTGAACAATATTACAGAATTAGATATATTTGAAAATGAAGATTATTTAGACACATGTGTTAGGGAAATTAAGTCTGCTGGTAAAATAGTAGATAATACTAAAAAACTTTTTCTTGTGCTTTATAATATGTTTTTTCTAGGATTCAAGATGATAGAATTAAACGTTTTGAGTATGAAGAGACTAGAAATTTTTATAAGATGTTTATGGATTGGAGAATAACTAATACATCATTAAATCAGATGATTAGTTCTTTTATACGGTATTGGAAAGGCTTGATAGAGAATGGTAGGAAAGAGACGTTAATTTTTGTTGGAAGATGGGGAGATATAACTCGCAACGGTCAGGTACCTTTATGGACAGATATTGCAGATAAAACAGAAACGCAGATGGTAAATCTTGCGATTGTACGTATAAAAGAAGAACAGGACTTTCTTGATAATGTTGTTATTAAGTATGTTGAAGTTTTGAATGATATGGGACTAATTGACGAAAATCTATATCTTAGCATTAAGTATGGAACAAATGACCGTAGGATAATTACTTGTACAAAAAATGGCATAAGTTTAAGTCTGGCTAAAATTATTGTAGAAAAATATATGAATTATATACAGATAGATGTTGAAAATGATACATTACAATTCAAAGATGGAATAATTAATGCTATGAATAACCAAAAAGAGAACGAAATATTAATATGTGAGCTTCAGTATTTCATATAAATAAAATCAAAAATAGGGATAGAAGATATAGGTATTATGAAAAAAGAGAAAGGCACTTGTATTGAAAAGTTAAAATGTAGAAAGTTGACTTTTTTGCGTATTTATTTTAGAAATGAATTTTATAATTTTTACATATATGCTTATCTAATTTCCCGGAAAGGATATATCATTGAGGTTTCAAAATACAAACATAGAATTTTTTGATGAGTATAAAAGATTAGATAAGTTGTGTTCAGAGATGTATGGTAAAAGTAGTGGTGGTGTCACAAGTTACATAAATGATATGGAATTAGTACCAGCTTTTCAAGCACATGCGATTCCTGAATGGTACAGTACATATGACAGGCTAAAAGCCTTGAGACACATAAGAAATCAGATGGCGCATGGAGAAGGATCATTTGATGATTATCAATGTAGTTATGAAGATATTGAGTGGCTTAGAGCATTTCGGAATAGGATAATGAATGTTTCTGATCCATTGGCACTATATAGGAGAAATATAAAAAATAGAACGCAATTACAACATAAGCAACAGAGCAAACAGTCAGAATGGACAGGGAAGGTTGAAAATAGAAATATTTATTCCGGTTCTGATAATATGCCACCGAGTTTAATGCCGGGTACCACAATCGTCATTTTTGTAGCAATAATATTGATGATAGTTTATTTTTTTCTTTCATTAATGGTGTAATAACTTACAAACTTAAAATAGAAAGAAATTATATATAAAAATATAACTAGAACAAGAATGCAAAACTGTGCCCTTACCAAAGATGAACTTATCAAAGAGATAATGAGGACTATGGGATACGCAAGAATTGGAGTGCTTCTGTTAAATCAGTAGAGTGTGGTTTGGAATCCGGGTGTAAAACAGGTAGGTAGTTAAGACTACAAATAAGAAGTTTGAATCGAAAAAATAATAAATTACGTTTAGATAAAACAGAAGATTTATGTTATTGAAATGAAAATCCAAGATATATCGAATAGGGGGGCTTGGATTTTTGTTATGTACTATAGTATGTTGAGTATTATAAAATTTTTTTGAGAAAATGGAACTTATAAAAATAATTAATTTTATATTATATCATATGAAAATGAAAATAAACATAATATTTAATGAAAATTGTACAAATCGAGAAAAATATTAAAAATATATTGAAAAAATTGTCAAAATTGCTACAATAGGAATGTAAAGTTACAGAAAAATGAAAAAGACATTATTAAAAAATGTAGACATAATAAATGTTAGATAATAAAGAGTTATCCGTTGTATTCGTCATGAGGTAATTGCACATTATCACTAAAAAACAACTATGAATAATCAAATAAACTATATTGAAAATTAACAAAAGAAAAATTATGATGAGGAGTAAAC
>JAAYPT010000019.1 GCA_012519695.1 Clostridiales bacterium
CAAGTTTAAATTGTTTGTCATGTTGCGTTGCCATATGAGATCCTCCTTCAGCATATCTCTATTGTACCATGCTTATGTGTATTTGGAATTTCTCATTTTGGCTTGTACTATTTATATTCTAGCACCACTAATCTTTATTCCCGGTTGAATTTCGCCACTAAAAAGTTTCATTATTATTGCACCCTTTCCATATCAACAAATCCTTCTAATTATGTATTGACATTTCCCTTATCCTTTCATATTCTTCCAGTGGTATCTTCCCATCAACTTTTTCATCTATTACTTTTAATCCATCAATTCAGCATACAAGAATTGACACAATTCTTTTTCTAAAGTCTCTCTAATCATTTAATTAATCTCCCTTTGGAACTAAATATGAGGTTTTGATTTTTTAATGTCCTTAAGTGCACCCAGATGCAAATTTTTGCCATAGAACTGTCTTTATAAAAACTTTCTCTATTGCCGATTACTTCGTAAGGGCAAGTCGAAAGTTTTTGTTAAAGACAGTTATGGCTATGGTGAAAGCGGAAGGTGGTTGGGCGTCCTTATGTTGAGACATAATTAAATAAAACGAAGAAGAGGCATCCTTTATCAGTCCATTACAAGAAGAAATATCCTCATAAGAATTACCGCTTTTTTGACCGATTTTTATAATAGAAATACCGCTATTCAAAACTTTTTAGGTCTTGGAATACCGCTGATACTGTGTTTTTATTTAGTTATAAAAGGATTCTTTCTTCCCCCTTATACCCCATGGTGAGTGCCGTTGTAACATGGGTGTTTTGGAGCGTCAAGGGGATTTTTACTAATTTTCTACTAACTCTAAATCGTCTGGTAACAGAGTACACTGTGCTTTAGGATTACCTTCTTCATCTAGTATTTCAACTTCATATGCCTCTTGTGGTTCCTCAAACACCATAAGTATCGCACCGAGTTCACCTTTTTTTACCCCCTCTTCACAATCTTTCATAATCTTAACTGTATCATATTCCTTAAACTTCATAATCTCTCCTTACTAATCTTTTACATAAATTGTTGTTAATTCAGGTATATCTGAGCCAGTCTTTGTTATTCAACCAGTCCTTACATTTACAGTGTTAGTTTATCTTACTTCCATAATCCTCCACATGGTATAAATCACAGTTTTACTTCATGACCGCAGCACCTATATCTCATTCAATTTTTGAATAATATAAGTACCACGGAAAATACTAACAATTCTAAATAAAATCATACTACTTAGTTATATTTTTTTTAATAACTTGCTGTGTTGTAATATCAATAACAAATTCAACTCCATTATATGATACTACACTAAATGATATTTCTGATTCCTTTCTAAGTGAGATATATGCTTCTGGATATGTTAATTTTACTATTTGCGATATATTCCAAACCTTATTTCCATTATAGTCAATAGCTTCAACATTATTGTCTGGAATATCGTCATTCATTAATAACACTATACAATAGTTCGAAAATGATACTACTGTATCAACATTGTTCTCAAACATAATTTGCTTTCCATTAAAACTTATCATATTACCTTTTTTTATTATTTCCATCTTTTCATTCTCCTATTAATCTTTCATTTACAAATGCAGATTTAGGTAATCTTTTACCCATCGTATCAAATTGTTGACCGCCTCCACTTCCCCATTCTTCCACAGGATTAGCAATACCTGTTTGTAAATTAAAATCGGGATTTACATTAACATCACAAATATGTGTTGGTACTTTTGGTAATGCATATTTATCTGCTATTTGCTTAGGTGTTAAGCCTTCAATATCTCTTTTTCTCATAAGCCAACCACCTAGTTTATTTGATTTTCCCTCTTCATTATACGAAAACACCCTAACATATTCTTCATTACCTGCTTCAACCACTTTTACTTCATAATCACAGTTATAAGGTGGTCTATCATATCCTCTTTCCAACCATTCATCATTCGCAATTTTGGGATCTCTTGTCTCTACAACCTTCAAGCTTCCTGTGTCAACAGATTTACCCCCACTCTCCACCTTCCCAACATTTCCATAATAGTCCGCTGCCACTGCGGCATTTACTCCAACTACCACTCCCCGGAATGCTTTCTCTACCATATCCCACGTCTCATCGTCTATATAAGACTTGGCAC